>JBPBQH010000149.1:0-19221 GCA_050954685.1 Janthinobacterium lividum
TTCAACATTTGGTGTATCTTCTGGGTTAAATATTGTTAATTGACCATTATCGCGCCTTACTGCGGTTATAACTAAGTTTTTGAAAGTATAAGGGTCCAATGCATTAAGTAGCCCTAGATCACCAAAAGTAATCTCACCGCCTAGATTAGCCTTGTTAATTATATCTTTAAGGTTATGCCCTTTTTCTCCTAATGTATCCTTTGACTTAATTAATAAATATTGCCTTTTTTCTAATTTGTTTAATTCAGTGCTAAGGCTTTCAAATTTAGGTAATTCGCGATCAGTTGTACTAATTTCTTCATTTTTGCTGGCGATCTCTATTTCTAAACCTTTTAATTCTTCAATTATTATTTCATTCCTTTCCAATAAAAGCCTGCTAATATCTTTATCTTTAGATTTAAAATATCTTGAAATATTAATAGCTACATTTTCAGCGATTAATTCGTATAAAGGGTTACCATCTTTATTAATAAGCATACCCTTACCAGGTAAAAGACTCAGGTCTGTATTTTTGAGCAACTTATCGAAATTTATAGGATCAATGCCTGTAGCAATAATTGCAGCAGTTATAGCACCTGCTGAGCTTCCAGTAATTGCTGCCACACCTTCCATAATTTTGGCTTCACAAAGAGCAGAATAAACGCCAGAATATGCTGTACCTTTTGCTCCCCCTCCACCGAAAGTCAAATATTCAATCTGCTCACTTTGAGCAGCAACTATCTCTAAGATTCGTGCTGCCTTTAGAGATTCCTCCATTGCGTTAGCTATTTGTTCAGTTTCTCTAGATTCTGCATCTGGCGTTTCTCCCATTTTTGGAATCTTCCCAGATTTAATATTAAATGTCTCTTCTGGCATGATAAACATTAACTAATTAAATTAGTGTTTATAGTAACTTAGCAAACTAAGCGGATGCTTATAATTCTTGGCTTCACATACGAGAAATTTTTGTATTGTGGTATTGACACTATTCAAATCAATAAGTGAAATTATGACTAAGCACTAAGGCTTCACTGAATTTTGAAACCTCAATACCTACAAGCAATATAATAGTAGTTCTATTTTTGCGACTTTTTTGCTACCTCAGATTTCTTAGCCACTTTTGTATCCTTTTCTGTGACTACTTTATTGTGTATTTTAGCTACTTTCTTGTTTACTTTTCTTCTATTATCGACACCAATTACAGGAAATACTACATCTTCCTCGGAATCTAATAGCCGACCTACTAGCAAATTTTTAATCTGTCTACCAGTTAGGGTCTCTTTTTCAATCAATGTATTAGCCAATAGATGAAGTTGATCTATATGAGTAGTGATGATCTGCTTAGCAAAGTCATAACCTTCGTCTATAATTTTTTTCACTTCTTGGTCTATTAACTCTGATGTGTACTCAGACCTGTTTTTGACTTCACCTCTACCTCCGTGATCATCATTGCTGCCGTGATATATGAGTCCGACCTTGTCGCTAAGCCCTAGTTCAGTTACCATTATCCTTGCAATGTGTGAGGCCTTTTGAATATCTGATGATGCACCCGAAGTAACCTGACTATGACCAAATACGACTTCCTCAGCAACCCTACCCGCCAAAGCCATTGCAATAATAGCCTGCATTTGCTCGTATGTCTGAGAGTTCTTATCATCCTCTGGTAGTCTCATAACCATACCAAGTGCCCTACCCCTTGGTATAATAGTAGCTTTATGTATGGGATCCGAGCCAGGACTATAAAGCCCAACTAAAGCATGACCTCCTTCATGATATGCTGTTAGTTTCTTATCTTTCTCAGACATTATCATTGAGCGTCTCTCAACGCCCATCATTACTTTATCTTTTGCCTCTTCAAGATCGTGCATTTCTACTTCTTTTTTGCCACCACGAGCAGCAAGAAGAGCAGACTCGTTAACTAGATTGGCTAGATCAGCGCCTGAAAAACCTGGCGTTCCACGAGCAATTATTCTAGCAACGACTTTAGAACTCACTTTAATCTTCTTCATATGTACTTGCAATATTTGCTCTCTGCCTTCAATATCAGGATGTGAAACCGTAATTTGGCGATCAAATCTTCCAGGGCGTAGTAATGCGGTATCTAAGACATCGGGGCGATTTGTTGCAGCAATTATAACAACTCCCTCGTTAGCCTCAAAGCCATCCATTTCAACAAGCATTTGATTAAGAGTTTGCTCGCGCTCGTCGTTACCTCCACCAAAACCAGCACCTCTATGTCTACCCACTGCATCTATTTCATCGATAAATATTATACATGGTGCGTTTCGCTTACCTTGTTCAAACATATCTCGGACTCTGCTCGCTCCTACGCCTACAAACATTTCAACGAAATCAGATCCTGAGATACTAAAAAAGGGTACGTTAGCCTCACCAGCTATAGCTTTGGCTAATAGAGTTTTACCTGTTCCTGGAGGGCCTACTAATAGGCAACCTTTTGGAATTTTACCACCAAGATTTTGGAACTTACTAGGATCTCTCAAAAAATCAACTATTTCAGTTAGCTCTTCCTTAGCTTCATTAATACCTGCAACATCCTTAAAAGTAATTTTAGGTCCTTTATCAGATACTAATTTTGCTTTAGACTTGCCAAAGCCCATGGCCTTACCGCCTCCTTGCATTTGACGCATATAGAAGACCCATACACCTATCAAGAGGAGCATTGGAAACCAGGATATTAAGATGCCAAGTAGTGAATTCATTTTAGTATCAGGTGGTGCTGCTTCAATATGTACCTCATTAGAACTAAGTCTCGATACTAAATCAGGATAATCAGCACTGTATGTAGTAAAATTGGTACCGTCGCTAAGGGTTCCTTCTATAACTCTACCCTGAATTTTTACAGCACTTACCTCTCGCGATTCAACCTTTGATAGAAAATCAGAGAATGCTATGCTATTTTTATTCCCTAGTAAGTTACTGTCACCTTGAAGGAGATTGAATGTCATTATCAATAGAACAAAAATTGACACCCAGATAAAGATATTCTTGCCTTGATTATTCATCGATAAAACCTACTAGAAATGTATAAAACGTGATGTAAAGTTTGGCTGAAAAGATATTTCAATCTTATCATCAAAATTGTGATCATTATAATATGATATATGGGGTAGTGCTACCACTTTTTCAAGTATTTTCAATACTGGCAATGTAAACAATATATTTTTGTAATCGCAAAAAATAAGCTTCTTTATTCTATCGAGATCCAATTGTGACTTAATTTCAAGAAAATCTTCTTTTGAAAAGTGAGTGACATATAAATTTTTCATATCACCGTGATACTCTAGTGAAAAGCGATCATCCCATTTAATTTTTTGCTGACTTTTAATTTCTAAACTTCTTGGTATAATTTTACCAAAACCTCTAAATATTAATAATTCCAGGCGCGTTCTTTTTAAACAACAGCCATGGAGAGTCTTGCTGAAATCTTCCGCTTGGCCTGTTAGTAATTTAATAATCATATCTATAGAATCTGCTCTAGGAAGCTTCCTATTTCCACTAATAATGTTAAGCAATAGACCTATCAGTCTTAATTTTACTTCGTAGCAGTAACTACAAAATTTTGTAATATCTAGCACCGCTAAGCCGTATTGATAAATCGTGGCTGATTCCGCCATAGCAATGATTAAGTCCGAATTGATTGACTTTGCTCGAAAATCTACTTCTGCTAGTTTTTGAGTTATTTTTTTATTTAAATCTTCAGAAGATTCTGATAAATTATTCCTAATTTTATTTCTTAAATATTTGGTATTCTGATTTGAGATATCCTCGAACCATTTGATATTTGAGAATTTTAAATATTGAACAAGCTCATTCTTTGTAATGTTGTATAGTGGCCTCAAAATCCGTATATTATTGTAATAATTTATCGAATTAGAACTTAGACCTAGAACTCCGCTCTTCCTTTCTTCTCTTATTAGAAAATTTTCGATCATATCGTTCTGGTGATGACCAACAAGAAGAGTTAATATGTCTTGCTTTAGACAAAACTCAGTCATGAGTTGATAGCGTCCTTTTCTAGCTCTTGCACTTAAGTTTGAATAATTATTTTGATGATCCCAGCTCAAAGTCATACATTGATAGCCGAGATTATTACTTAAATTGCAGACGTATCGCGCCTCATCAATAGATTCCGGACGTAAATTATGATCAACCGTCAAAACCGTAATTTCAACTGCTTTGTCTCTAGACCATTTGCTAAGCAGCATAAGTAATGCTGTAGAATCTACACCACCAGATACTGCTATAGCTATTTTACTCGAGATAATCTCAGCAAGTAGTAAGTCAAGATTAGTTTGAAATTTTTGTTCTAGCACCTCAAGTCACTGTAAGCTATTATCCTTTATATGGAATCTTATAGACCAAGCCAGCACTTAATTCATAGGCACCTATAGTCTTTTTGACGGTTCCAGGATTAAATTTGCCTGTCATCATATTAATAGTTTCATAGTTTATTTTGATGTTCTGAACTACTTGCAGCTGTCCTGTTAGATTAAATGATAGGTCATTACTAATATTCTTTAAAATACCTATTTTCGCTTGCCAAGCAAAAAAATTGGACTTGTCTTTCTTAATTCTGAAAAAGTCTTGATCCATCAAACTTGAATTTGCTGGCTTAGTTAATATTCTAGCCAGACCGATGCCACCTCCTACATAAGGAGTAAAACCATCGTAGTCTTTAAGATCATATACAAGATTTAGACTATATATTTGAGATCCTACTTTGGTTTTTCCAAACATTATAGGTAGATTTGGAATTGCAGGCAGAGTATAGCCTAGATTATATTTTGGCTGGTAACTACTTGACAGCTCAAGGGCCATTTGTGGATAAAAACTGTAACCTATTCTGGCGCTATAGTTAGTTGATTTTTTGAGGGATAACTTAGTACCACTCTTTTTATCCTTAAATTTATGTTGCAACGGGTCTGAGATACCTGCGTCAATTCCTAAGTAGGAGGATCTCTGATCTGCATTAACTGCTTCAGGATTTTGGCTATATGCGGTGGTTGCAAATGTTGCACAGTAAATAGAAATTAAAATATTTTGCCTTAACATTCTCATTATAGACCTCTGTTCTTAATATTGGAAATTCTGAATTATAGTGATTGTTGCTTTAAGGTCAAACTAATTTAAAAATTTACTCGATTAAACCATAAACAGCGCTAATTATTGAAGTAGTACGAATATGCATTAAAATTGATTAAAAGCTTAACTTAAATGAGTAAATAACTGTGCCAGGTTCTAAAGAAGAAATTGCTAAGCCATTATCTGAAAATTCACTGAAGTCCAACTTTGAAAGAGACAAAGGAGCTCTAATAGATCAAACTAATCAATATTTAAATGACCAAAAAAAACTTTCACTCCTGCCGATAGATGCAGAATCAAGAAAAAAAACCGAAGAATTAAGAAATGAAGCTAAAACAACACTCAGCAGTAGTACTGATTTCGGACAAGCAATCGGGGCTGCAATAAGAAGTTTGGAACAATTACGTGATCTTAAAAATGGTATAGTTACTGAGAAACTTTCGCCTCCTTCTAATCAACCAAAAGCTACTCCTACTCTAATTAGAGATGCAAGAAAGGTCAAAGATCCAGCTGCTCTAAGCACTGAAGCTTTTGAAATACAATATCTCAATGTAATAAGAGCTGCTACAGATATTGCAAATATCGAAGGAAAAGCTTCCCTCGCACAAGGACTGAAAGATAGAGCTCAAGAATTTGTGGGAAGTTTCCATGAGGAAAATCAAGCTCTATCTCAAAAGGATATTGCAAAAAAAGTTAATCAGGAAATCATTAAAGTTATACAATCTCTAGAAAAAGAGGGAATTCAAGATGCTCGTGACAAAGTGAATGTCGCTAAAGATTTTCAGAACTTAAAAGACGACCATTCCAATATTGCCACAATTTCTAGCATAGAGCACGGAGGAAAGAAGCATACTATAATAGAAGCTGAAGTTGGATTAAGAGGGCTTACAAATACTCAAAAAGAGGAGTACATAAAGGTCCAAAAGTTTTACGATCCCAACAATCCTGAAGCTAGTAAAAATAACCTTCCTAAGTGGTTTGAACAACTTAGGCCTTTTGAAAAAGCATTATGTCATCGAAATTTGGCTGCTATAATAGATGGCAAGCACGTATTATCTACCCAGCTTCGGCAAATAGTTGGTATGAAAAATGCTTTTGAGAAGATTACAGCTATTAAGGAAGAAAATCAAGAGATGAAAATACTGCATGAATCAAAACATGCAGGGACTATAGCATCATTCGCCAGAGGAGATAATACAGAAGCTAGAGATTCTGAGAGAGCAAGAATCACAGCAGAAAGTGCTAAACAAGCTCAAGAATGGATAGGTAAGGATAGACAGCTACACTGCTTGACTCTTAATTCTGGCCCGAATATGGGGACTGAAACCGACAAAGTTATTGTCAGCGCTACAGTCAAAGCAATGAATGCTCCAGCAAATAAGGATAATCCAGTAGACAACAATAGCCTTGCCAAGGCAGGCCGAGCGACTAATCTTGCATATAATCTGCTAAGAATGTTTGGTAAAGCTAATGTATACGATGGTCTTAAAGAAATTATCGAGGATGTACATGGAGGTCTTACAGCATCATTAGATGGAAAAAAGCCTTCTAAAGCTTTGAATGCAAATACCATAGAAGAAATGGAAAAAAAAAGCAAACTAGGTAAGGAGGCAGCAGGAATACTTAGAGATACAGTTGTTATCATAAGTATGCTTAATAAAGCAGATAGACCTTTTAGGTTAGACTTGAAAAATATAAGTGCTGATATTATAATAGCTCAAACCAATTTAATGGATAGGATAGCTAAAGCTAAATCATCAACAGATCAAAGTCAAAATAAAGGTCTGGATTTAAATAAAATTACAACTGAAGAATCTCTAATTATGTGTGCAAGTGGCAAGGACCGCACTGGCTTTGCTCAGCACGATGCTAGCGCACGAAAGATACAAACTGCAATAGGAAAAGGCATTGAGCTTAGGGATATTGATAAGCAATTACTTAGATCCCGTCATACGGCTAGTCAAGCAGGTAGTATTCACGCTGGTGGGGCTAGTCTTGGTGCCTTTGGTACAAAGGTAGACAATATTCAAAGCCTGCCAATTCAGATATTTTCTGCAATAAAAAATAGATTTTATAATCTTAAAGAAATCATTGAGGTTAGTTCTGCAGGTAATAATTTACCTAAAATGAAAAAAGCTAGGCTCGAAAAGTTGATGCCGAAAATCTGGTCAGTTAAAGTGGGTGATGCTAAGATAAATCCAGCAGCAAACCCAACAATTGTTCCAGCAGGAGTTGCTAAAGATACAGCTGTATCAGGGGTTGTAGGCACTCAGAATCAAGCAGCGGCGCAAACGTGGAAAAATTTGACTAAACCCCCGAAGATTGGTACTCATCGATCCGCTGCAATAATTGAAGCACTTGAGCACCCTCACCCTCACCCTCAATCTGACCATCCACCAGCGATGCCCCCAAGTGCGTCTAGGCCAAGGTCGCACACTCTATGAGATATATCTTTAAAATACCTTGGTAGTTCAGCCTCTAGAGCTATTTCCTTACCGAAAATCTCTATGGGAATTTTTAAGTTATAGGAATGAAGCAGCATAAAGTTTGATTTGCTGCTAGTAAAGTTATTATACTTGCTATCGCCAACTATTGGATGCCCAAGAGATTTTGCATGTACTCGCAGTTGATGCATGCGTCCTGTATGAGGCGCAAATTCAATTAGTGAGCGATTTCCTAAATTCTTTAGGACTCTATATAAAGTAATAGCAAGTTTCCCCTCTTCCTGGACCTCTTCTCTGCTAGATGAGAACACCCCATCTTTATTTTTGTGTAAGATACTTGATATTTGCCCGTGTTTTTCGATTGGCGACCCTTCAACTACAGCTAAATATTTTTTCTCAATAATTTTTTGTTCAAAAGCGGAAGCTATCTTACTTGCTCCGTAGTAAGTTTTAGCAATCAGAAGTATACCACTAGTTTCACGGTCTAATCTATGTACTAATTTGAGCTGCAAATTGTCACGACTATTAAGAAAATCTATTCCGTCATTTAATGATAGGCTAATTTTGCTTCCCCCTTGAGTAGCTAACTTTGCTGGCTTATTAATTGCCATGAAATGCTCATCATCGTATATTAAATATTCTCCGACAATTTTCTCAGCAAGTGTAATTGCTGCATTTGAAAAAATTCTATCTTCATTATTAAAGGCGTTTGAATTTGTGAGCTCTGTTAACATCTTCGATACGATCGTAATAACATCACCTTGATTAACTCTAAAATTAGAGAGACATTTTATATTATTAACTCTGATTTTTCCTAATCTAAGTGATTGCTCGATAGTCCCTTGAGTAAGAGTTGGAAACAGGCGCTTTAAATAACGATCTAATCTTACTGAAAGTATAGTATTAACAACGTACATAAATATTAATATACTACATTTTTAGTAAAATATTTACTGCATATTAATGAAGACAGCAACAGTACTGCACCAATTTGATGGAGTAGTGCAAGTTCAATAGGCACATGCCTTATTAGGGTAAATATTCCTGCCAATAGTTGCAAGCTTAGACTAATAATTATACCAACAGCAGTGAGTCTTAATCTTGTTTTGCCCGTGCTAAATAAGGATATGCTAAGTGCTACTGCAGCTATCACAAGTATATATGCATTAATTCTGTGTAAAAATTGTACTAATACCGGATTACTCAAGTTTTTTAATACTGAGTTAGTAATATTTAAATCCTGGGGTATAAAACTATCGCCCATCAGGGGAAAGCTATTATATACTTGGCCAGCACCAAGACCAGCTACTAAACCACCCAAATATACCTGACAAAATAGTAGGATTATAGCCCATGTACCGAGAGCTCTTGCTTTACTTAGATTAATTTTTCCTACAGATAAATAATCTCTAGAATAGTTGCTTAAGAATTGCCAAAATATCAAGCTATATATTATAAATGCAGTAATCAGGTGAGTTGCCAGCCTGAAATGGCTGACATAAGGATTATTGATCAACCCACTTCTGACCGTATACCAACCCATAAATCCTTGAAAAGCAAGTAAAGCAAGTATTAGTAAATAAGGATATATCTTACCTAGATTGCCTTTTAGGTAGAGGAACATCATTGGTAATAGAAATACTAGCCCAGTGATTCTACCAAGAAGACGATGGATAAATTCTGTCCAATATATAAACTTAAAATCTGCCAAACTCATATTGAAATTATGCTGCGTATATTCTGGTGAATCTCTGTATTTACTGAATTCATTATCCCATCCTATACCATTTAGCGGCGGTATAATACCAGTTATTGGCTTCCATTCAGTGATAGATAAGCCTGAATCAGTAAGCCTAGTAAAACCGCCAACTAATATCATTAAAATTACTAAAAGCAGACAAGCCAATAACCAGATATTTTTTAATCTATATTTCGTTGTGTTCATTAGGTTTAATTTTACAAATTTTATTACGTAGTGTACCTTCCCTATATATATGAAATGCTACTACAAAATTTACGACTAAGATATATTAGTTTCTTGCTCCAGTGTAAAAATTTGCTTATCAGCATCATAGGAGAATATTTCGCCGTACCTGCCCCAAGCTATTATAGCCTTCATAGTTATATTAGCATCCTCGTGTGATAGCTGATCTTCTAACTGACTTTGAAATCTAATTTTATTAGCTTTCCTGTCTGACCTTTCTCGCAAAATATTTAATATATAGCTTGCAAGCGACACATGAACTAATAGCTGTTGGGCAAATATTTTCTTACGCTCGTCTATATCTCCTAGAGCAAATTTTTTCCCTTCTTTGCTTAGCTTTATAGTTTCTCTAGTCATTGATGCTAAACCAAGAATACATAGTGCTTCAGCTAAATGTATAACTTCTACAGTACTTATATTCAGTGTCTTGACAAGATCAGAAAGATTTGCCGAATTTTTAAGGGAAGGAGATATCAATATAAGAGTTAACGCCGCTAACTTGTTTGGCGATGCCAGTGGTAATTTATCAACTTTTAATTGATTCAGATACTTGGTGTCCAAACTACTTTTCTGGCTAGCATTTGTCATTTCAGAATATATTTCACCGATTATTTTTTGGCAATAAGGGCTATGGATGTCTCGGGGACGCTCTATGTCTATTTCTATGTCAGATACTATATGTCCTGGATTTGAACCCAAAACTATGACGCGGTCTGCCATTACCACAGCTTCTTCAATACTGTGAGTTACTATTACAACTGATCTAAGAGGAGTTTTTTTACTGCTCCATAAGTCTAGAAAATCATTTTTTAATGTATCAGACGTTAAAATATCTAATGCTGAGAATGGTTCATCCATTAATAATATTTCAGGATTTACAACTAATGCTCGTGCAAATCCCACTCGTTGCTTCATTCCACCAGATAATTCTTTAGGATATGCGGATTCGAAACCGTCTAAACCTATTAGATCAACGGCTTTGAGAGCCCTTTCTCTTATTTCATCTTTTGGTAGATCTAGTGCTTCTAAACCTAATTCCACATTTTCAAGTACTGTCATCCACGGAAAGAGAGCAAAAGTTTGAAAAACCATACTAATACCAAAACCAGTACTACCGAAACTCCTATTGAACTTAGTTCGACCATGACTAGGACTAGATATGCCAGCGATTATTCTCAAAAGTGAAGATTTACCGCAGCCAGATTTGCCAAGAAGTGCAATAATCTTACCACTTTGAATATTAAAGCTGATTTTATCAAGAATTTTTGATTTACTACCATCAGGCTTCAAATATGTTTGTGAAATCTTGTCTAGTTCAAATAAATTGCTCATATTTTCAAACCTATATTCAGAGCTTAAATTTTTTATTGATATAGTCACTTAGGGGCTGCCAAAAAAATTTATTAAATAGAATCACATATAATGCCATAACACCAACTCCAAGAGCTATTTTATGAAAATCTGCTGCTATAGTTGTCTCTGCAATATAGCTTCCTAAACCATGAGCTACAATCTTTGTATTGCCGAAGGTAACATACTCTGCAACTATGCTTGCATTCCACGCAGCTCCTGAGGCGGTTATAGCACCAGTCACAAAATGAGGCATTATCGATGGAATTATAATTTTCTTCCACAACAGAAAACCTTTTATATTTAAATTTTTGCTGACTTCTTTTAAATCATTAGATAATGAGGAAACTCCAGCTATAACATTGAACAAAATATACCACTGACTGCCAATTATAATCAATGGACTAAGCCATATGTCAGGATCTAAGCTATAATGGCCTATTATTATTACTGTTGCTGGAAAAAATAAATTGACTGGGAAAGATGCTAAAAACTGAGCAATAGGCTGTACTATACCAGTAAGAGTATTATTTAACCCAACTTTTATACCTATTGGTACCCAAATGATTGAGGCAATAATTACCATTACGAACACTCTAATTAAAGTAATAGCTCCAAGTTTGATCACATATAATACTTCTTGAATACCAATTACATTGCGCACAAAGCTGAATAAGTAATAGGAAGTCAACGAAGCAGATACAAAAAGAAATAAGTACCAGGCATAATCTTGTATTCTGTGAGCATCATTTTGTATATTTCGCGCAATCTTTGAAACCTTGGAATGAGGTTTTTTTTGAGTGAAGGTTGTTATTATTTTTTGCGGCCAATATATCAAAATATTAGCTAAGAATTCTATAACTGATCTTATTACTAAATTTACAATTGTGCTTTTTCTAAATAATTCAAATATCCATGACCTTGGCACAATATTCGCAGTTGTCATCTCATAATGAAATTTATCTACCCATACAACTAAAGGCCTTAGTACTAACTGATCATAGAGTAGGATAACTATAGACATCGCTATTACCGCATTAATTACTGCATGAATATTCTGCTGAGCCATAGCTAGCGAAATGTATGAACCTATCCCTGGCAGTGTAATATTATTACCACCTACTACGATAACTTCTGAAGCAACCACATAAAACCAGCCACTAGACATAGATAATACAATGTTCCAGACCAGGCTTGGAAGGCCAAAGGGTAATTCCATTCGCCAAAACTTTTGCCAGCTAGTCATTTCAAAAACCTTAGCTGCATCCTTTAATTCTTCTGGTAATGACTTAAGAGACTGATAAAAGCTAAATATTATATTCCATACTTGGGAAGTAAATATAGCAAAAATTGCCGCCATTTCAGCCCCCGTATTATTATTAGGGAACAAAGCCAAGAAAGCAGTGACAGTAAAAGATATATAGCCCAAAATTGGCACAGATTGGAGAACATCAAGTATAGGTAATAATATTTGTTCTGCCTTTGAAGATTTAGCAGCGAGAGTCGCAAAGGGAAGTGCAAATATTACAGAGATAATTATTGCAATAAACATTCTAAGTACTGTCCGTAGTGAATAGGTAAACAAATCATATATTTGTAAAGTTATAACTTGGCGCGCTGCAGTCTCTGAAGAAAGTGTCATCTCCTTCGCGCCCCAGGACATAAAAATTACTCCACTCATTATTATTACGAAGGCAATAATATTAAAAAAAGCCGATTTATATGATTTATTTAGGTTTTTATCTAATCTTGAGTGACTCTTACGCAGATATTTAGAAGTAGTCAAAATCATTTATACAATTCTCTGCATTTGATTTTTGAGAATAATACTAACTAAGTTATGTAGCAAGCTTTTGTACTATCATAATGGCTTGTGAGATTACTTTGATATGAATCGTGTCATTTTTTTACAAGACTACGTGTTTGTGTCAAGCTCGATCTTATTAATATGTTGTTTTTCGAAGATTCTTACCATTAGGTAACAGATTGTCGTAAAGAACATTACATAAAGAATAGGGAATATGTTGATCTTATATCTTTGCATTACTTGCAAACAAATATAGTTGGCACTTCCAGACATTAACATAGAGCCTATCGTATGACCCAGGCTTATAGCACTATACCTCTGACGTACCGGGAATGCGCTAATTATTATACCATGGGCTAAAGCATTGAAAGGCGCTACGAAACTCGAAAGCAATAAACATGCGGTGAGTCCCAAATTTAATATCTGGCAATATATAGCTACTATAAGCATTATACAAGAAATAATAGTACCGTAAAGGCTAAAACTTATTATTTTAGTTGATCCATAACGATCAGCTAAAAAACCTGATATAGGCATGGCAATACCAAAACATAATACTAAAAATGTGGAGAAAGAACTGATAATCATACTCGCATCTGGCATCATTATGGGCAAATACTGCTTCATAAAGATAATGGGTATTTGGTAAGTAACACCAAATCCACCAGCGAATAGTATAACAGCTAAAATACTACGCCATTGCTGATGTACAAGTTTCATCAAAGAAATTTTTGTTGCTTTCCTTTGCTGTGCTTTCTTAAAAGGGAGAGTTTCTTCCAGTTTCGTACGATAATACAAAGTGATCAGTGATAATGGTAAGCTAAGTAAAAAAGGAACCCGCCATCCCCACTCTGGAAATATATGAGCATTAAAAAAATTTGTACAACCAATACCTATAAGTAATCCTAGCACCCCTGTTGAACGTGTGATAGCTGAAGCCATAAAATTGTTCTTAGGCCCCAGATGCTCAATAACATAAATTGCAGCACCATCATATTCTCCTGCTACAAATATACTTTGCATAAAACGGCACAATATCAATGCGATAGTACTAATTATTCCTACAGAAGAATATTCAGGTAGTAAACCAATTATGGTAGTCGGCATAGCAATACCTATTATAGTTATGCTAAGGGCCTTCTTCCGCCCGTATATATCGCCAATATAACCAAATATTAACGAGCCTAAAGGTTTTGATAGATAGGTTACTGCATATACTGCAAATACATTTGTAAGATTAGTTAAATGATCCGCTGCTGGGAAGAACTTAGCAGCAATAATAGCTGCTGAAAAGCCGTATAGGCTATAATCGTAGTACTCAACTATAGTTCCCAAAAATGCCCCAACGACTTTATCACGGCTAACATTTTTTTTCATAAATTATTCAATCTAGAAACTTTGCATCTTTCTGCTTCAAGAATAGATCTGACCTGGGTCACTGCTAACGCAAAATCATCATTTATAACTACGTAGTCGTAATATTTAGCGTTAGATATTTCATCCAATGCTTCTTGTATCCTATTGTGTATAATATCATTACTATCTTCAGCTCGCGCGATTAAACGATTTTTTAAAACTTCAATGGTCGGTGGTAAAATAAATATAGTTACTACTTCATGAGGTATTTTTTCTTTAATTTGCTTTGTACCTTGCCAATCAATATCAACTATTATGTCAATTCCTTGATTTAGCGTATTTTTAATGTACTCTCCAGGAGTACCATAATAATTATTATAAATTGTCGCATATTCAAGCAACATATTATTAGAAATAAGCTGAGTAAATTCTTGCTCACTTTTGAAAAAGTAATCAATATTTTCTTGCTCACTAATTCTAGGCTTCCTAGTAGTTACAGATATTGAAGGTTTTAAGTTTCGATCTGCGGCTAATATCGCCCTCAATATACTCGATTTGCCCCCTCCTGAGGGAGACGATAGGATCAAAACTAGACCTTTACTTCTTAAATTCATCGCTCTATTTATTGATAATAAATTGTAAAGTTCACGGTATATTAGATGACTGGTAAACAAAAAACAATAATTATAACTGGCAGCTCGAGTGGAATAGGCTTTGCCTTAGCAGCGAGATATGCAGCACCTAATGTCAAATTACATTTATTTGGAAGATCACAGGTAAGACTTAATCTAATCTCGAACATTTGCTTAGAAAAAGGTGCCAAAGTACAAATATTTACCGGAAACATATGCGACAAATATTGGCTTAAAGAGCAAATTCAGAATATATGTAATGAGAATAAAGTTGATCTTTTAGTTGCAGCAGCTGGTGTATCTGCCGGTACTATAGGAGGTATAGAAACTGAACATCAAGTTGATGAAATCTTTTCCACTAACTTAGAAGGTGCGCTAAATACTCTAATGCCTGCTCTACCCTTTATGATTGAAAATATGTCAGGGCATATTGTACTTTTTAGTTCCATGGCTGGACTTATTCCCTTATCTAGCGCCCCCTCATATTCCGCAAGCAAAGCGGCAATTAAGTTCTTTGGTGACTCTCTTAGAGTGTATCTCAAACCATTTAAAGTGAGAGTATCTGTGATTATTCCTGGCTATATAGATACACCCATGACTAGAGTAAATAATTTTCCCATGCCATTTATAATACCAGTAGATAAGGCAACAAATATTATCATTAAAGGACTCGAAAAAAATAAGGGTGTAATTGCTTTCCCAATATCGACATATATATTGCTTAAATTTATTAATCTATTACCTTATAAATTGATTGATTATATTAACTCTAAACTTCCCGGGAGCCCTGCTTTTGGCAGTAAGAACGAAAAAGAATGAATTAATATTGACTTTGTATCATAAGTATATGGATCGACTTTAAGTAAAAATTTGCAAAGTAGATGATTATGCAATTTCTAGCTGCTTGTTGCGGGGTAGTCAAAATAGTGAATTCTTCTATTTATAAAATGTTATAAATCTATCACTCTGCAATTTGATAAACTTTATAGCACTTCAGGAAGATGGATAGGTTTTGGTCTCAAAAAAAATAAGGATCTATATTTTTTACATGAAAGAATTGTGAAAAAAATGAGCTATTTTTCTAAAGGGCCGCTGGTGCGAACTAAAGATCTATACCATAGCTTGGCCCTCAAAAAACAGAAACAGATAGATTAATATGGTGTAAGTGGATTATTTGAGCAATACCTACCCTATATGACACTATTTTATCAGTACCCGCCAAGTCCTAGACTAGACGATGTTGCTAAAGAATTGGCAAAAGGTTCTAATCGTGTAAAATGTTCGGCTTCTAGGGCGTGTCATCAATTAAGGAGTATGATAGAAGAAGATAAATAGGATGGCACCAAGGAAACTAGTAGCAGTTTTATCATAACAGGTAGCAATTGCTCTGTACTGCTTGAGTTTGGCAAAAAAGTTCTCAATTAAATGTCTATATCCGTACAAATAGCGATCATAAGCTATAGGCACACGTCTGCTCTTTTTTAGAAGGTATAATGGCGATACAACCGGCATCCTGCAGTTTGTGACGCATACATACGCTTGTCAGCGTCATAGGCTTTATCCGTCAGGACCGTCCTAGAGGCAGTAAGCTTAGACATTAACACATCTGCTGCTATTAGTTCGTCTTTGTCCGGCAGTCAAATGAAAGCCTGTAGGATTGCCTAGCGCATCACATGTTGCATGAATCTTTATACTTAATCCACCTTTACTCCGTCCAATAGCCTCATCATATCTAAAATCTTTTTTTTAGCACCAGTACTATGCTGATGAGCTCTGACAATTGTTGAGTCAATCATTGCGTACTCATTATCAGTACCTTGAGCTAAAGCTGTAAACAGCCGTTGCCATACTGATGATCTACTCCATCTTCTATGGCGTAGATGAACTACTCTATAATCTCCAAAGCGTCCTGGTAGATCCCGCCATGCTACTCCCGCTCTATATCTGTATAACACCGCTTCTACAAAAAGCCGGTTGTCTTTAATAGTAACTGCTATATAACCTGATGTACCAGGTAGCGAATCTTTTATCTTATTCCATTGATCATCTCTCAAAGCATAGCGCCGCATATAGTAAATCTTTTAATTATTTAGTCTACTATAGCTCGTCTTCTAATTCTCTCCTAATTGATAACACGCCCTAGGAGACTATAAGTATATCCTTCTAGTAGAATTGTTGTAGCTCTAGATACTGTAGCCTGAGTCAAGCGACTAGAGAGACCGATGCAAAGAAAACTCAGGCTACAGAAGAAGTATCTCAAGCAACTGGCAAAAATTACATTGTTACACACTAAAATTACTAATATAAGAACAGACTATACTAATAAGCTTTCAACAAAGCTTTACAGAAACCACGCTACGATTTTTATACAGCTTATGGAGAGAGGGCTAAAGCTCGCTTCGTGAAACAGGATTGCAATCCTAAGTTTTTCAGGCATTTCCCTCCTTTTAGTGGGGAGAGGATATCAAACTTAGCATAAAGCAATCAGTACTTCTGTGTTTTTCAATGCCTTCATTAACAACCTAAGTATCCTGGGATACAACTAACGGCTTATAGTAATAGCTATTTCTGATATAATATATAAGGTACTCGCGCGTTATCATTTATTGACACTTGATACCAATCGTGTTTTTCGTAAAAGCTGCAGACCTTAAGATTATCCAAAGCAACCTTTAGAGTCATTAGACGTAAAAAAATTTTCTGCAAATTTTAACAGTACTATGCCAATACTTTTATTATGATATTTGGGATGAACGAAAAGATTATGAATGAAATTATCCTTATTATAAATAGATACAAATCCAACAACGATTCCGTCTAGATCTGCAACCCATGCATCATCATCCGCTGTCGATTTTTGGTAGTCACCAATTTTAAGTTTGTTTTTACCAGCACGAGCAATGAAAGTTTGCATCTGAGTGAAATAATAAAGTTCTTCGAGTGCAGCAATATCCTGAGATGAACATTTTCTTATAATCATTTATCTAGCTGTCCTAATATATATCGATACACTTATTTACTACATTCAGTATAAGTATAGAACTCTAGCTTATAAGTTCAAGACAAATAATGTTTGAGTTGCTCTCATATATTGCCGACCTCAGTTCTCAACACTCCACAGAAATAGCTGTCTTGACTTGAATTATCAGCTCTTAGTCTTTCTTTCTTTATTTTATATAAAATAACTTATATGCTATTGTGATACCCAAAAACTTGTTACTGGGATATTTTTCATAAGTACGTGCCAGCTGAACGCTAGTCTAAACTCCTAATTTCTATAAATTTGCCGAGTTCTTCACCAAAAGGTAAGTTTTTATAAACATACTTTGACATAATAAAAAATTATTGTTATTAGTACAAGATTTTAATTTAACATTAAGTTAAATGCAACGCGTCACATTCCTCGCAATTGGGTTGCTTTTAGTTATTCTGGTTGGCTTATTGCTTAAGGGCCATACAAAATATAGAGAATTAATAAGCCTAAAAAAAGCATATACAAGAATCAGTGACGTCTCAATTGAAGATTCAGCAATATGCAATATAAATACTCCAGGGAATGTTTGGCTTATCTCATATGCTGACGGAGAAGTTCATTCTGCCAATCAGCGAGCTTTAACTGTAACTGCTGTGAACAAGTGTATTGATTTCATTAAACCCTATAATCGTGAGCACCTTGATGAAGAGTTTCTAAATGAAAATGCAAAAATTTTGAGATTACCTCGAGGAGCAGGTTATTGGCTATGGAAACCTTATATAATACTCAAAACGTTGAAGGAAATACCCGAAGCGGACATCGTAATTTATGTAGATAGTGGCGTAACGGTTAATGGAAAAGTGGATAAATTGCTCAATCTCTTCAATAATAAAGATATTATCGCTTTTTATACTACTCATAGCAACAGACCTTATGTCAAAAGAGATTTGTTAAGAACGATGAATATGGATAATAAGGAGATAAGAGATTTGATACAAATTCAGGCTACATTTATAGCACTTAAGAACAACAAGAATACTCGTCATATTGTATCCGAATGGCTAGAGCTGTGCAAGAATGAAAAAATCTTGACAGATTCTCCAAGTATGGACGAATACCCAGACTTCATCGATCATAGACACGATCAAGCAATCTTTTCATTACTTTCATTAAAATATGAAAACAACTTTACAATTTTGCCTTTCGTAGAACCTCAAGGATCTGGTAGTTATTTCAATCATCATCGCCGCAGAGATAAGTCTGAAGGCTCTTTAATATATCCAAGACGGAGATAGAAAAGTAGTCAATAAATTTCTAGTACAAGTTTTCATTCAGGATCAGATTACTGATATTAGGTTTCTGCGCACCAAATTTAAATACAAAAAAGTAATGGCCTTTTCATTTAGTGTGTATTAATAAGGAAGCGTCAAGATAGATTATTAGTTAATTTGCTTCTTCTTGTAGTATAGATTGTCCCCTATGCATGTACTTACAAGAAACTTCCACTCATCAAATGTTTTTCAGAAAAATTATGTATTTTTGGTGTACTCTCTTAACCTTGGTGAAGCAAGCTGCTCTTTCTTATGCTTCTA
>JBPBQH010000001.1:0-18407 GCA_050954685.1 Janthinobacterium lividum
ATAGCAATCTTCTATTAGTTTAACTATAGCGTTATATTTATCCTCTTTACTACCGTATATCTCATCATCGTGATCTATTCTTATAACTGGGTTATGAGTTGGAACCGCAACAACTTCTAAATTATAAATATCCTTAAGTTCAGCAGCTTCCGTCATCGCCGTGCCAGTCATACCAGCAAGCTTATTATATAAGCGGAAATAGTTTTGAAATGTTATAGATGCTAAAGTTTGATTTTCATTCTGGATTTGAACTCTCTCTTTAGCTTCTAAGGCTTGGTGCAGACCTTCTGAATAACGTCTGCCGTCCATAATACGGCCAGTGAATTCATCTATAATCATTACTTTGCCTTCTTGTACTAGATAATCTACATCACGATTGAAAAGTGCATGAGCTCTTAGAGATTGATTTATATAATGAACTAAACTTAAGTTCTCAAAATCATATAGACTAAAGCCAACCTGAATTATATTATTCTCCGCTAATAATGTCTCCATCCTATTGGTACCAACCTCAGTAAGATTAATTGTACGTAATTTCTCATCTTTTTCAAAATCTTCAGACACTAATTGTCTAATTAAATTATCTATCTTTATGTATAGATCAGAATTATCATCAACAGGACCAGAAATGATTAAGGGAGTCCTAGCTTCATCTATTAAGATTGAATCTACTTCATCAATTACAGCGAAATTAAAAGGTCTTTGGACCCTTGAATCTTCACTATATTTCATATTATCTCTTAAAAAATCGAAACCTAGTTCGTTATTTGTAGCGTAAGTAATATCGTCCATATAAGCCTGGCGCCTAGCACTATCGCTCATATTAGCTATTATACAACCAACAGATAAGCCAAGAAAATTATAAATTTGACTCATTGATTCTGAGTCGCGTTTAGCTAGGTAATCATTAACTGTAACTAAATGTACTCCCTTGCCAGTCAATGAGTTTAAGTAGACTGGAAGAGTAGATACTAAAGTCTTACCCTCACCGGTGCGCATCTCGGTCACCATGCCTCTATGCAAAACTAATCCGCCAACTAGTTGAACATCAAAATGACGCGTAGAATGAACACGCTTAGCAGCTTCTCTTACTACAGCAAATGCCTCATACGTCAAACTGTCAAGACTAGCACCATCGTCTAGACGTTTTTTGAACTCAACAGTTTTATATTTTAAAGCTTCATCTGAAAGCAATTGCATCGATGATTCCAGCGCATTGATTTGATCTATTTCATACTGGAACTTTTTTACATTTCTGTCGTTTGCACTACCAAATAACTTTTTTAATATCGAAAACATCTTTAAAGATCCTAAATTAAATAAATATATTAACACGACAAAATTACAAATTTAGCCGTATTTTTCTTTCCACTCTCGTTTCATTTCCATATATTTTGGATTTTTTTCTGCATCCTTCCATTTATGAAAAAATATGTCAGCACTAATAGCCTTTTCAGGATCACCAGTTCCTTTTTCTAGCAAAAGATAATCACCTGAGCGATATTTCCTGCCACCTTTGTAATTAGTATATCTTCTGGCACGAGTGAAACCCATTTGCAAGAATTTTCTAGCCATATCTGCACCAATAAAATCTTCATTTTCTAAATACTTCAAGAAAATTTGGTATATTTTTTCACTACTCTCAAGGGCTATCACCCGGTCCTTGAATTGCCAAAAGGGCAATATTTCATTCTTGTAAGGCTGGCATAATAACACACCTTGCTCACCTTTACCTACCCTATAGTTTTCTGGATGTTTTCGATAATCTATATCGCTTCTCCACTTGTATTTAGTTTTATCAAAATTAAGGTAAGATGGAGTGGACATTACAAATAATATAACCTTTGAGCAAAATTACTATTTCATTATTAAAATACCATACTAAAATATTGCATTTTATGATTTTATCAAACTAATTATAAAATAGAGTTGACGAAAGGGTTGTAAGATTCTAAAACACTTAATTACTTAATCAACTTTATATGGTTTACAATATATGAATAAATTAGCTACTATGTTCCTCTCAGCAAGTTTGCTAAGTAGTGCAGCTTTAGCAGACGATAATACTATTCTTGCCACTTATAAAGGCGGAGAAGTTAAAGAATCTCAAGTTATGCAACAATTCAAGCCTGTGCTTGATATGAATGCTACTAGCAAAGATAAAAAATTTTCAGAGTTAGATTCTAATCTACAGGAAACACTAGTAACCGCGTATGTAAGATTTAAATTACTAGATCAGGAAGCTAAAGATCAAGGGATCGAAAAATTACCAGATTTCCAAGATAAATTAAATAAAGCCAAGTCACAGCTACTAGAGCAAGAAGTAATCGAACGTTACATTAAAAATAACGTTAATGATAAAATGATAGACGATGAGTATACTAAGCTGGCGGCTAGTTTAAAAGGTCAAGAAGAGATTAAAGTCAGTCACATTTTACTCACTTCAGAAGAAAAAGCTAAAGAAGTAAAAAAAGAATTAAGTAAGGGCGGAAAATTTGCTGCTCTTGCAAAAAAATATTCAAGCGATGAAGGTTCAAAAAGTAGCGGTGGTGAATTAGGTTTTGTCATCAAAGGCCAATTAGTCCCTGAATTTGAATCTAAAGCTTTCTCGATGAAGGTTAATGACATATCTGATCCAGTAAAAACCCAATTCGGCTGGCATATAATTAAAGTACTTGAAAAGAGACCGGTTAAAGTTCCTACCAAAGAAGAAGCTAAGAACAGCATCGCAGGTAAACTTAATAACGACGTAGTGCAGAAATATTTCAGTGACTTAATGACAAAGTCAGATGTTAAAATAACTATGCCTAAAAAAGAAGAAAAAGAGATTCATGATGATAAAACATTAGACAAAAACAAGAATCCAGTAGCTAAAGATGACAAAACTTCAAATGAAGATAAGAATAAAGCTTCATTACAAGCAGCTCCAGCTGCTTAATTTTGTAATATAAAATATATTATATTCCATTAGCTATAATAAGCCGCCTGTCATTAAAATAGGCGGCTTTATTTATTTAATAAACCCATTTCTGCAAGCAAAAGATGCTACTATACTGCCTTTTAAAATATTAACTGAAATAATATTAATTATAAATCTAGCTATATATATTAAAGTAAGACGCAAATATTGACCAGCTGAGATACGGCAATATAGCTAATCCTGGATAAAAATGTTAGGTACAAAAGTGTCTAAAAAGAGAATCAATGTCACAAGAATGTTTACGTCTTAAATATTTAGCATGTGCCCATTTATGCTTGATTGGATTAAGATCAGGGCTATAAGGAGGGAGATACTCAAGAATGTGACCTACTGTTTTATCCGTTCTTGCATTGTAGAACCTTCATGAAAAGCAGGGTTATCCATAACAACGACAGTTCCTTGCGGTAGCTTAGGTAATAGGTCTTGTTCAACCCAGCTGTTGAAGACTTCCGTATTAATAGTTTGATCAAATAAGCTTACCGTCAGTCAATTGCTTACTATCAAAGCTCCTATGGCGTTAGTCTACCGCGTGCACCCTAATCATGTGTCTTGTAACATCTTTGGCCCTTAGGAGCATAACTGTGTGTTCTTGGCATATCATGTCCGAAACCACTCTCATCAATATAAGCTATAGGCTTGTTTTGCTCTTGATAGACTTTAATTCTCTGACAGAAGTTTTGCCTGTCTTCTTCTTTCGCCTTTGGATGCTTCAATGCTTTTTCTATATGTAATCCCAAGCCTTTTTAGAGCATACCATGCTCCATTTTTACTACAGCCTAATCTCTTAAGCCCTCTCGTAGCTATACGTATCGGGATATTCCTTGATATCCCTTACCAAAGCTTCCATATCTATCTTTGTTGTAGGCTTATTTCTTTCATTCTTGGCTAGCTTACCTCTTAAGCCAATTTACTAGTGTTGTCGTCCCTATACCAAATCGCTTAGCTGTTTTTGCTATACTTAATTTCTCTCTTACCTTCATTTTAAGGACTTTTTCTCTGAAATCTTTTGAACATGTCATAATGCTCATATCATAATACTTTTATCCAGGATTAGCTATAGACAATTACACGTCAGGTATAGAGTGTTTGGGAAATGTTATTAGGACTGTTAGTGCTGTATAACTCGAAATTACTTAGTACAATTAATTAAAAAAAAGGAATCTATCTGGATTCCTTCTTTTTTAATATACGCATATTTTAAGTAAGATTTAGCTTATTGTGTAAGAGTACTTATTAAATAAATTTCTTCTCAATTAAGCTTCTCACTGAAGGCGAAAGCATCAGATTTAGTTCCTTCAATTGAGCATCATCTACATAATCAGGAGCATTCATTAGTAAATCTTCAGCTCGCTGATTTAATGGAAATGCTATGATTTCTCTGATATTAGTACTGTCAGATAATAGCATAACAATACGATCTATGCCTGGAGCTAACCCGCCGTGAGGGGGAGCTCCATATTTAAACGCCCTGATAATACCACCGAATCTCCGATCAACTTCTTCCATAGTATAACCAACAGCCTCAAAAGCTCTATACATAAGGTCAGGCTTGTGGTTTCTAATAGCTCCACTTGATAGTTCAATACCATTACATACTATATCATACTGGTAAGCCTTTATCTTCAATAAATCTTCTACCGACTTTGCTGCTTCTAAAGCTTCTATACCTCCTTGCGGCATAGAAAAAGGATTGTGATTAAAATCTACCTTGTTCGTTTCTTCATCTAATTCGTAAAAAGGAAAATCTACTACCCAACAAAACTTAAAACAATTTTGATCAATTAGACCTAGTTCTTGACCAAGTTTTATCCTCACTTTTCCAGCTAGTTTTGCTGCTTTGACTTCTTTATCGCTTGAGAAAAATACCGAGTCACCATTTTTAAGACCCACCTTATCTTTTAGTATGTTTAATTGATTTTGGTCTAAAAATTTGGCAATTGGTCCTTTAGCGCTTCCATCTTCGGCAAATTGAATATATCCTAACCCTCCTGCTCCTTCTGCTATAGCGAATTCAATCATTTTATCAAAAAAGCTTCGCGGCTGATTTGCAGATTTAGGAGCTGGTATAGCTCTGACAATTGCACCTTTTTTAATATTTTCTTTGAAAATAGTGAAACTTGAATTTTCAAATATCTCCGTAACATCTGATATTATAATTGGGTTTCTAAGATCGGGCTTGTCGACTCCATACTTCAACATGGATTCAATATAAGGAATCCGTACGAAAGGTGTAGATGATATATGCTTGTTTGAAAATTTAGTAAATAGCTGATACATCAAAGATTCAGTAATACTAAATACCTCTTCTTGAGTAACAAATGACATTTCAATATCTAGTTGATAAAATTCTCCTGGTGAGCGATCTGCTCTTGCATCTTCATCTCTAAAACAAGGAGCAATCTGAAAATAGCGATCAAAACCTGAGATCATTAACAATTGCTTAAATTGTTGAGGGGCTTGAGGAAGAGCATAAAATTTACCAGCATGGATTCTACTAGGAACCAAAAAGTCTCTCGCACCCTCGGGCGAACTGGCCGTTAAAATTGGTGTTTGGAATTCGTTAAATCCAGCATTAGTCATAAGATTTCGAATTTCTAATATAACTTTAGAACGTAACATTATATTATTATGCAATTTCTCACGTCTAAGGTCTAAAAACCTGTATTTTAACCTAGTTTCCTCAGGTGCTTCTTGATCTGAATTGACTTGAAGAGGCAGCTGTTCGGCAGCTGATTCTAAGTTGAAGTGATCAATTAAAACTTCAATTTCACCGGTAACCATTGATGTATTGACACTATCCGTAGATCTTGCAACTACACTACCGGTGATAGTAATTACACTCTCAAATCTAAGTCTGCTTGCTGTGTCCATCATCTCTGGATTTTTGTCAGTGAAAACTAACTGAGTAAGACCGTAATGATCTCTAAGATCTATAAAAAGTAAATTGCCATGGTCACGTCTACGATGTACCCAACCTGAAAGTTTTACGTTTTCATTTACATGATTGATTTTTAGTTCTCCACAGTTATGAGTTCTGAATTTATGCATAATTATTCATCATTTTTATTTATGATATTTTATATAAAGAATAGTAAGTCAAAGCAATTAAAATTCTTATTCAATAGATTTAACTAATCGTATTTCGTATCTTCTGGTAATTGGCACTTTCATGTAGTGGAATTACAAAAACAAAATACTAAACGGTAAAAATACTTGATTTGCTAGGATAGATTTATTATTTCTTGTTCTTACATTAGGTTTTGTTAGAGTATCAAATGAGGAAAATAATAGCACTATCGGCGTTGTGTATAGTATTAGCTGCGCTCTCTATTCCAATAGGATATTTTGTTCTGGAAGGACAACAAAATATAGATGATATATCGAGTAACCCTGAGGGTACAGTATCTTACTTAGTAAACCTAGACAGATCAGAGGGGCGTCGCAAGTATGTAATGCCAAGTGTTAAAGCACTCGCGTATCCGGTCCAAATAGTATCTGCAGTAGACGGTAAGTATCTATCTGATGATGAGATAAACCAGACAACTGATATCGATGCTTATGAACATTCCTCTAACTATTATCCTTCGAAAGGCACTATAGGTTGTTATTTGAGTCATATTAAGGTGTGGAGAGAATTTTTAAATTCGGACTATAAATTTGCTGTTATATTCGAAGATGATGTTAGCTTTGATCCCGTAAAACTTAAGTCAGTCATCGAGCAATTACAAGCTAACGCAGAATATTGGGATATTAATAGCTTTGAAATATCTCATAGAGGAAACCCTTTAACTTTAAAAAAATTAGTTGATAATTACAAGCTCGTTGTCTACTCCTATAAAGTATCCCACTCGGGAGCTTACATCATTAATAGAAAAGCAGCAAAACAATTATTAGAGAAGTCTTTACCAATCAGAATGCCGGTAGATCATTATTTTACAAGATCCTGGGAGTTAGATTTGAAATTCACCGGCGTAGAGCCTAGATTAGTACACCAGAGCTATGGTGACTCAGTAATTAGCCAGATGAAAGAACTAAACAATAATAAAGAGGTAACAACTCTATATTTGTTTGTATATAGAGGCGTCTTTAATATACAGACCCACATTATAAACTATCTCCATAATTGGAAAATTTATCTGAAATATAAATATAGTTAATCGAATATAAGTATTTTTATTTGCTTCTACACTCGCGAATAATGTAGATTACAGCATACATTTAGTAAACTCTTCAGTATGATTTTGGTCAATCAGCAAGAAATATTAGTGCAGGTATGCGCAAATCTAGCTAAAAATGAAATACTTAGTATTGACACGGAATTCGAACGCTCAACTACTTATTTTTCGAAACTAAGTACTATACAAATTGCCAGTAAAGATTGTCTTGTGGTTATTGATGCCCGAGCTAATTTAGATTTATATTTATTTCAAAGTCTACTATTAAATCATGGAATTTTAAAAATTTTTCATTCTCCAAGAGAAGATTTTGAAATCTTTTACCGTCTATTTAAGTGCCTACCTCAAAATATTTTTGATACCCAGACCGCATCTAGACTATGCGGACTTGGCTCCTCTATTAGTTATAGTGATTTGTGCGCGCAAATTTGTAATATAATAATCGATAAAACATATCAAAAAGCTAATTGGCTTAGAAGACCTTTGCCTATCGAGATGCTGGAATATGCTACTAATGACGTTAAATATTTAGAAGTGATATATAATTTTTTACAAAATTTGATCACGACGCAAGGATTACAAGAGAGGGTAACTCAATCTATGCATATGCTAATAGACCCAAAAAACTATAAAATTGCCTTAGATAACATATGGAAGAAAGTTAATTTTGCAAACCGCTCCGATCTTTTCTTATCTAGGATGAAAATAATTGCAGCATTTAGGGAAGAGTGTGCAAGTGATGCCGACTTACCTAGAAAACATTTCTTAAGCGACGAAGATTTGGTAAAAATCTGTAATCATCTGCCAACTTCTAATGATGAACTAAGAAACTTAAAATTAAATAACGTACATATAGCAAAACAAAAATACAAAAATAGATTACTTGATTTATGTAGTGGACTTAAAGGATATAAGTAGATAACTTTTAGTTATAGCAATAAGATAAAATTTGAGATTAAGTTTTGACTTAGAGTTAAACCTCGGATATATTTTATATCTTTAATCTTAATGTAATATGAAGTTCTTGTTGAAGCTTTTTTTGTTGGTAAGTTGTTATATAAGCGTCACTTCTTATGCTGATGATTACCCTAAAACTATTCAGGAAAGAAAAAATGATGAAATTGGATCTATTCTGGATGGCAAAGGATTAATCTTTACACCAGGCAGAATCAAAAATGAATCTACTAAAAGTGATGGAGGAAAGTCTAACAAGTTTTTATGGCAAGCTGCTGTTGAAACTATGAATTTTGTGCCCTTACAAAGTTCAGACAGTGCTGGCGGAATTATAATAACCGATTGGTATAGCCCAAAATCACAGCCAACATATAGTTTCAAAATTAATATATTTATTAAAGATAATGTCATTAGCCCTGACTCAATAGAAGTAAAAGTCTATGAACGCAGACTTAAAAATAATCAGTGGATTCAAGATCAAAGAGAATCAAAGATAGGCGGTGATCTAGAAAGAAAGATCTTAAACCGTGCTAGAGACTTATATATCAAGACAAAATAAGAATAATTAAGATAGTTTCAAAAACTATAAAATTATAGTATGAATCCCGCTCTCCCTACATAGCATCTATATAACATTCTCTGCCGAAATAATATAATTGATACCCAGTATTTTTACACTAGAAACAGTTAAAAAAATAGCCAGAATGAATTTGAAGATAGGAAATTGGTAGTTACTCTAACTTGAAATTAATTAAAGTTTTTATGCACATTTGCCGAATAATATATTGACGAATTCCACTTTTTCATTGATATACTATCCCCAAGTGACTAGAGGCTATAGATTGAGCAAAGATGTACAATAATCTATTGAGGCATCTGAAAATTTTATATAATTATAGTAGTAATCAATGTTTAATATAGAAAAAAAGTGGCAGCAAATCTGGGAAAAAGAACAAGCTTTCGTTGCAAATATCGATAATCATAAGCGCAAATATTATGTACTTGAGATGTTGCCATATCCATCTGGCAAAATTCATGTAGGACACTTACGTAACTATTCTATAGGGGACGTGACTGCTCGCTTCATGAGAAGTCAAGGATATAATGTCATGCATCCTATGGGTTGGGATGCTTTTGGTCTTCCAGCAGAGAATGCAGCAATAAATAATAGCTCTCAACCTAGCAGTTGGACTTACACCAATATAGAAGTGATGAAAGAGCAGTTAAAAGCTATAGGTTTCTCATATGATTGGTCAAAAGAAATTACCAGCTGTGATCCAGAATATTATAAACACGAACAAAAATTTTTCCTAGAGCTTTACGCTAAAGGATTAGCGTATCAAAAAGAATCGTTAGTTAATTGGGACCCAATCGATCAAACTGTATTAGCTAATGAACAAGTTATAGACGGCAAAGGTTGGCGTTCAGGTGCTACAGTTGAGAAACGCTATTTAAAACAATGGTTCTTAAAAATTAGTGACTATGCTGAAGAATTACTGCAGGAAATAAAAGCACTGCAAGGTTGGCCGGAGCATGTCAAAACTATGCAAGAAAATTGGATAGGCAAATCTGAAGGAGCTAATCTGAAATTCAAAATAAAGAATAGTAATAAATTTATCTGGGTTTATTCTACTAGACCAGAAACTGTATTTGGTGCTAGTTTCATCGGGATTGCTTATAATCATCCTATAGTTGGTGAATTAGTTCTCAATGCCGAAATGAAGGAATTTATCGCGCGGTGCTCAAGCATAACCACTGCAGAAGCGGATCTAGAAACCAAAGAAAAAGAAGGAATTTTCACTGAGCTATATACAGTACATCCTTTCGACGACACGATTGAGATTCCTATAATTATTGTCAATTTTATCACGATGGACTACGGAAAAGGTGGTATATTTGGCTGTCCTGCTCATGACCAGAGAGACCATGCGCTTGCTCTTAGAATAAATATTCCGTTTAAACAAGTAGTAAGTAACTCTCAATTAGAATTTGATATAAAAATAGCTCCCTATACAGGTGAGGGGATAATGATTAATTCAAGTTTCTTAAATGGCTTAAACACTCTAGAAGCTAAAGAGAAAGTGATAGCCGAGCTCGAGATAACTGAACGAGGTGAGCGCTGCACTAACTATCGTTTGAAGGATTGGGGAATATCACGTCAGCGTTTTTGGGGGTGTCCAATCCCAATAATATATTGTTCAAAATGTGGTACAGTACCAGTGCCCGACCAAGATTTACCAGTTACTCTTCCAAGTGGCGTAAGTTTTGAGGGTCAAGGTAATCCACTAACTCGCCACGCTACTTGGAATTTAGTACTTTGTCCAAACTGCAAACAAGCCGCAACGAGAGAAACTGACACGCTCGATACTTTTTTCGAATCTTCATGGTATTTTACAAGATATTGCAACCCTCATGCAGTGACTATGACCGATAGGACAGCTTGCGATTATTGGTTGCCAGTTGATCAATATATTGGCGGTATAGAACATGCAGTCCTACATTTGCTATATGCAAGATTTTTTACTAAGCTGATGAATGAGGGAAATCTCTTAAATATTCGTGAACCCTTTAAAAACTTACTTAATCAAGGTATGGTACTACATGTTACCTATAAAGACTCAGACAATAATTGGGTATATCCAGACCAGGTTATTAATAAAGAAGGTAAACTAGTACATAAAGATAGCGGTCTTACGATTACCGAAGGGAAAATTGAGAAGATGAGCAAATCTAAGAAAAATGTGGTTGATCTTGAAGATACGCTTAAAAAGTACGGAGCCGATGTATTGAGGCTTGCTATACTCTCGGATAATCCTCCTGAAAAAGACTTGGAATGGACGACGAACTGCGTTGATGGATGTGCAAAATTTATAGCAAAGTTGCAAAATATGTTAGACGCAATCATGCCACTCTATATAAAAGAGTCGTTAACTGGAGTGACTACAGAAAATGCTGACCTTAATGGAAATCAACTTAGCCAACAGAATACTGATGGTAGTGCAGTAGTTAAAAATTCTTCACTTAGAATTCTAATCCATTATACTGTTAAATTTGTTACTGAAGATATAGAGCAGTTCAGGTTTAATAAAGCAATAGCTAGGATTAGAGAATTATTTAATGCTATATCAGTAGAACTTACTAGAAATAGTCCAGATATTAAAGCCATGCAGGAAGGTTTTGTTGTTGTAGTGAAGATGCTGAATCCTTTTATTCCACACGTAACTGAGGAAATATGGGAGTCTTTAGGTAGTACAACGAGGTTATATCAATCAAGCTGGCCTAGCTATATTGAATCTCTTTTGCACAGAGATCATTACACTCTGGCAGTACAAGTGAACGGTAAATTAAGAGCTACTTATCAATGTTCAGCTAAAGCTAGTGAGGAGGAAATTAAAAATGAAATATTTAAATTACCTGCAATTTCGAAGCATATCGGCGATAAAATCATTAAAAAATTTATTATAATTCCGGGTAAAATAGTCAATATTGTAGCTTGAAACAGTAGCCAAACCAGGCTACATTTATTATACTAATATTTGAAAAATCTCACTTCAATTTTGCTAATTATCCATGAATAGATACTTAAGAAAATTTTTTTGCTACTCAATAAGTTTCTACGCGATAATTAACTCGAATGGATTAGCTAATATAGCTGATGATTGCGTAAACAGAGGGGTATCATTAAGCCAAGTGGGTAGACAAGAAGAAGCTATTGATAGCTTCGATAAAGTGATAAATTTTAATTCTAGAAATACTGATGCCTATATGCACAAGGGGCTAAGTTTAGGCAAGATCTGTAGATGTGAGGACTTAATTGAGAGCTTTGATCGAGCCATCACACTAGAGCCCCGTGATTCTTCAGTATACAAAGCAGTAATCTTGTATAAAGAGGGCGAACATGAAGAAGCTGTTAAATGTGGACACTTCAAAGATTCTAGAAATTGATGCAAAGGCTCGCCAAAGTAATCAGTAGGGCTGGCATTTGCTCCAGAAGAGAAGCAGAGCGTCTTATAATAGCAGGATTTATCAAAGTGGACGGAATAATAGTGAGTTCTCTCGGTACGCCTGTAGATAATGATTGTAAGATTGAAGTACTAGGGGAATTGATAAAATCTCAGGCGCCAGCAAGTAGATTATGGACTTACTATAAACCTTTAGGGCTCATTACTACTCACAAAGATCCTCAAGGTAGAGATACGGTTTTTGATAGTCTTAAAGAAATTCCTAGAGTTATATCAGTCGGAAGACTAGATTTAAATAGTGAAGGATTATTGCTTTTAACTAATGATGGTAATCTGTCAAGATATCTGGAGCTGCCAACGAATAAACTAATCAGAATTTACAAAGTAAGAGCATATGGTAATTCTAACATTATAGAGAAAGCACAATTTCCTATAGAGATCGATGGAATCGTCTACAATCCCAAATCAGTGAAGCTTATTGGTGAGAGAGGCAAAAACTCGTGGTTTGAAGTGGTACTATGGGAGGGAAAAAATAGAGAAGTTAGAAAAATTTTTGAACATTTCTCCTTATCAGTCAATCGCCTTATAAGAACTAAATACGGTCCTTATGAGCTTGGTGATCTAAAACCTGGTCAGTATTGTGAGCAACATAAATCTACATTTAATGATTTTATAATATGATAAGAATAATTGCTGGAAAACATAAAAATAGAGTAATAGCTACGCAAAAAAATCCTAAATATAGACCTTCGACAAGTAAAATTAGAGAGGCTATTTTTAGTATTTTAACTTCAGGTAGATTTATTCAAGATCCGATTCTCATAAATAGTAATGTACTAGATCTATTTACAGGTACTGGCAGCTTGGCTTTTGAAGCTTTATCTAGAGGAGCAGCAAAAGCTACAATGATTGATATCAATGATAAATATTTGAAAAGTGCTAAAATATTTGCTGAATTTATTGGTGAAGATCAAAATATTGATTTTTTGTGTCTTAGTGCACAGACGCTACCTAAAGCCTTGCAGCAGTATAATCTCGTTTTTGTTGACCCACCCTATCATAAAGATCTTATTACCAATAGTTTGCAATCTTTACTTCAAGGAAAATGGCTAATGAGTGGAGCTATAATAGCAGTAGAATCAGCCAGAACAGAAGATTTTAATTTACCACAAAACATGTCTCTTATTACGCAACGTATTTATGGTAATACTAAATTAAGCATATTAGAATTTATAGGCTAGAAATAGCTAATAAGAGTGACTTTGAAGCAAAAATCGTAGTATTACTTAGGTAAATAATATTGCTATAGCTGTTATTATAATTATCTAACGCATTTTTAATCTTTTGTTACGTCAAATATGAAAAATAAAAAACAATATAGTTGTACTAATTGCGGCAGCGTTACAGGAAAATGGGCAGGGCAATGCACAGATTGTGGAGTTTGGAATAGTATTGAGGAAGAAATACTAAACGCAAGCAAGGTACAAGTTTCACGTGCTGGTAATCCTCAAAAGTTAGAACAGCTAGATAATAAAGTCCTTGAAAAATCAAGAATCCCAACGTCTATGGAAGAATTAAATAGAGTTCTAGGCGGAGGCTTAGTTGCAGCTTCAGCAATATTGATCGGAGGTGATCCCGGAATAGGAAAGTCAACTCTGCTACTACAGCTCTCGGCAAGTCTATCAAACACTGGAGTAAGATGTTTATATATTACTGGTGAAGAATCCTCGGAGCAAATAAAACTTAGAGCACTAAGACTTGGAATTATAAACAATACTACTAGCGTTCTAGCCTCTACTAATGTTGAAGATATTATATCGACTATTGAAGCTAATAAAAAAGACTATAGTCTGGTAATTATCGATTCGATTCAAACGGTATATAGTAGCGAACTATCTTCTAACCCAGGCACAGTCTCGCAGATCCGAGCATCAGCTTACGGACTTATAAATTATGCAAAACAAAATAATATAATAATGCTGCTCAGTTGCCATGTCACTAAGGAGGGACAATTAGCAGGTCCAAAAGTACTTGAACATATGGTAGATACAGTACTGTATTTTGAGGGAGATCATAATAGTCACTTTAGAATATTGCGTTCAATTAAGAATCGCTTTGGTGGAGTTAACGAGATAGGTGTGTTTGAAATGACTGCCTCAGGCCTTGCAGAAGTATCGAATCCTTCTGAATTATTCTTAATGGATAGAGAAAATAATGTCAGTGGCACGGCAGTTTTCGCTGGCATAGAAGGTTCAAGACCCCTGCTTATTGAAATTCAAGCACTAATAGCACCTTCAAATATGGCTACTCCAAGACGCTCGGTAGTTGGCTGGGACACAAACCGTTTATCAATGATAATTGCAGTTCTTGGCGTGCGTTTTAGCTTAAATCTCTCCTCTTATGAAGTTTATTTAAGTGTTGCTGGGGGGCTGAAAATTTCTGAGCCTGCAGCAGACTTAGCAGTAGCTGCAGCGCTTATATCCGCTGCTACGAATAAACCTTTACCAGGACAAAGTATATTTTTTGGTGAGATTGGTCTCTCAGGGGAAGTAAGAAGAGTATCGCAGTCTGAAGCACGAATAAAAGAGGCAGTTAAATTAGGTTTTAATAAGGTAATATGTTCAAAAGTCGAAAACTTAAGTAAAAAATTGTCAGTAGATACTATAGCTCATCTGAGTCAACTTAAAGGATTGATTTAAATATTGTGCAAGGCTTAAAAATACATGAAGTTATAAGTTTAACTACTTCAAGAGAATTCCTAAGGCAATCGATTGAGCCAGTGAATATAACTAATATTAAAGGCAGTACAAGATATAATGGTATTAGAGTATTGGATTATATATTTAGACAATTACAACAAGAATTCTCTCGCATTAAAGGCGTAATTCTTAACGTAGATGATGATCATGCTGCGTTATTTACTGCAATTAAATTGGGATATAAGAATATCAACTATACTGGAAAATCAAAAGAAGCAATCTCCATACTAAACAATATCAAACGAATTTGATAATATTAGTTGATTAGTATTAGTAATTCTTTGTTATAAGTTTGCACGAACATTATGCTATTTATTAATTATATGCTACGAGCACGACATGAATTGTCAATGCGGAAAAACCCAAGATTGGTTGATAATTCTAAGAACAGGAAATAATATTTATGATTCTTCAAAAAATTATCTATCGAATATCATCACTTAATGACTCGAGCGATAATACTGCCAAGCCTGAGTAGTAAGTTATCTCTTAAGATATCATTGATTTTATTGCCAAGAATTATTACTGCGACGATGACAAAAAAGCTATAAATTATGTCAGATGGATAATGCATAGCTAGACTTATACGCGAGATAGCCACTGCAAATATCAACAAAATAAGACAAAATTTCCCTATTTTATTAGTATACGGCCAAAATATATGGCTTATCAAAACAACAAGACCTACATGAGCGCTTGGAAAGCTTGATAAACATCTATGTGATTGAGTATTAATTATGGTCGAGAAACTTTGAGAGGCTAGAGAGCAGAATGGTCGGGGTAGGTTTACTGAAAATTTCAGTATAGCGTAAATAAAGCCAAAGCAGGTATATATAATACCAACTCTAGTAAATTTTTGGTATAACCGCCAAAAATTATCATGACGGATTATGTCATTATTTATATTCTGCAATTGATAGTAGAAAAAAATCACAGCTATTATATAATATATAGCAAATTTGCTGATCCCAAAAGGATACGAAAAAAAATGTAGGACTTGTGCAGCTATACTTGTATCATTAGTGAAATTATTAGCGAACAAAAATAATTTTTGATTAAGACCACAAAAATTGTAAAAAAATTCAAACATATTATCGGAGAGCTGATGTTAAAAGTTACTATATTAGGATGTGGATCCTCTTTAGGTGTTCCAGTGATCGGCTGCAAATGCCACGTATGCAAGTCAAAATTACCATATAATAAAAGGACCCGCTCAGCAACCTTTATTGATTGTGATGGTACAAAAATACTGATAGATTTTGGTTTTGAAATAAGGCAACAATTAATCGATGCTGAAATAACAACACTAGATGCAGCAATCCTGACCCATGATCATGCTGATCACGTTAGCGGTATTGATAATTTGAGAGCCTTCTATATAAATCATAAAAAAGCACTAAATTTATATACAGATACTGAAACTGCTTTTAGAGTCGAGAAAGAGTACCAATATTTATTTCAAGGCTTTCTTAAAATGAATCCAATAAATTTTTTCGAATTAGTTACAATTGGTAACGCTAAGATACAATTTTTTAGACAGCATCATTCAAATATAGGAAGTCTAGGAATCAGAACAGGAGGGTTAGTATATTCGAGTGATGTTTCGGACTTCCCAGATGAATCTAGACAATATTTACAAAATATTGAAATTTGGGTTTTGGACTGTTTTGGTTATGGATCTGACAATAATCATGCAGGGCTTGATAAGGTGCTTCAATGGAATCAACAATTTTTTCCTAAAAAAATATTACTTACTAATATGCGGCACGAAATAGATTATTACAATATCATTGCGGAACTACCACCAAATATTATTCCTCTATATGATGGTTATACATTTGAACTTTAAATTTGACCCTTAGTAAAAAACCTTCTTGCTTTTACTAAAAAAATTTATTATATTCAGCCAAATTTTCTCTTCTTTCATCTTACGGAAGAATAATGAGCCTTGATAAAGTGTCATTAATATAGTTTTTATTAAAATAATGCTTGGAGTACTAACTAATGCCGACAAACAATCAGCTAGTCCGTTTTGGCAGAAGCCCTAAACGTCGAAAAACAAAGTCACCAGCGCTGGATTCAAATCCTTTTCTTAAAGGAGTCTGCGTAATAGTTAAAACCGTGACACCAAAAAAACCTAACTCTGCTCTTCGTAAAATGGCAAGGGTACGTTTAAGCAATGGACAATATGTTAATGCATATATTCCAGGTGAGGGGCATAATTTGCAAGAGCACTCAGCAGTACTAGTGAGAGGAGGAAGGGTTCCTGATCTTCCAGGTGTCAAATATCATATAGTTCGTGGTGCTTATGATACTCAAGGCGTAAAAGGACGCCGTCAAGCTCGTTCGCGTTACGGTACATCTTCAAAAGCTGCAAAATAGTAAATCAAAATATAGAGAGATAGAATGCCACGTCGTCATGCTGTAGTAAAAAGGATAATCGTGCCTGATATGAAATATAATAGTGTTTTGGTCGCACGTTTTATTAATAGTATCATGAAGGAAGGAAAGAAGGCTTTAGCTGAAAAAATTATTTATAGAGCTTTCGAAAAAATTGAAAAGAAACATAGAACTGATCCTTTTGAAACCTTCAATAATGCTGTTAATAATGTGAAACCATATCTAGAAGTGACTTCTGTTAGAGTCGGTGGTGCAAACTATCAAGTGCCAACGCCTGTTGATGAAAGAAGAGGATACGCTTTGGCATGTAGATGGATTTTAGCCGCTTCTAATAAAAGATCTGAAAAAACGATGATAGATAAGCTAGCAGAAGAGTTATTTGAAGCAGCAAATAATCGTGGTGCTGCTATGAAAAAGAAAGAAGATACTCACAAGATGGCAGAGTCTAATAAGGCTTTTGCTCATCTTAGCCCTAAAAAAATGACAAGGTAATAAGGTAGATAACAAGTAATGTCTGATGAAATAATTGATTCTACGCACTCTACAAAAGATCGTCAGCACTCAACACGTAACATTGGAATATGTGCTCACATTGATGCTGGAAAAACAACTACAACCGAACGTATTCTCTATTATACTGGTAAGTCCCACAAGATAGGGGAGGTGCATGAAGGTGGTGCTACCATGGACTGGATGGAGCAAGAGCAAGAGCGCGGTATCACGATTACTTCTGCCGCGACTACTTGTTTTTGGAAAGGAAAAAGAATCAATATTATTGATACTCCTGGTCACGTAGATTTTACTATCGAAGTAGAAAGATCCTTAAGAGTACTTGACGGTGCAGTTGCTGTATTTGACGGCGTTGCAGGAGTTGAGCCTCAATCCGAGACTGTATGGCGTCAAGCAGATAAGTATGAAGTACCTAGAATGTGCTTTGTTAATAAGATGGATAGAGATGGTGCTAATTTCTACAGATGTGTAGAAATGATTAAAGACCGCTTAGGTGCTAAACCTTTAGTAATTCAATTGCCAATTGGAATAGAGAAAAACTTCAAAGGCATTATAGATTTAGTAAAAATGCAAGCTATCATCTGGAAAGATGAGTCTTTGGGAGCTGAATTTTCTTACGAAGAAATTCCTGAAGATCTAAAGCAAGAAGCTGAAAAATATAGAAAAA
>JBPBQH010000191.1:0-15807 GCA_050954685.1 Janthinobacterium lividum
TCAGAATAAAATTTTTAACTGAAAGACTATAGAGCATCTATTTTGCTCTTGTCAGTAATTCAAAGCTATGTTTATACCAATTACTATCTATATAATTGTTGCCGAGCACGGCTGCGTATTTTCTTGCTTCTTCACGTAAGCCGAGTGTTAAATAGCTTACAACAAGCCTATATAGAGCTTCTGAAGTATGAGAGGTAGTTTGGTAATTATTTATGACGTTCTGAAATCTTTTTATAGCAGCTATAGGATTTTTTTTATCTAAATAAAAGCGCCCTATTTCCATTTCCTTTCCTGCTAAGTGATCATTGACCAAATCAATTTTTAACTCAGAATCAATGGCGTATTTTGTGTTAGGATATAATTCTATTACCTCCTCAAAACTCGCTTTGGCAAGAGCTGTTCTTGATTGATCAAGACGAATATTTGAGATTTGCATGTAGTAAGATAATGCACGCAAGTAACGTGCGTAAGCTATATCTACATTTAAGGGATGCAGTTTAATAAATATTTCCAAAACATCTACTGCTTCATCATACTGCCCTGCAAGAAATAAAGAATAAGCATGCATTAATTCTGCTTGAGGAGTGATCTCATTTCCAGGGTGCTGATAAAAAATCTTATCAAATTCTTCAGCAGCTTGAGAGTATTTTTTTTGGTCAAGAGATTTTAAACCATCTTGGTAAAGTGTAGTGGCTGGAATCAATATTTCATTATTTACTTTGTTAGTTTTACAGGCTGACAAAAAAAGACAAGCCAACATAATAGGACTTAAATATATTTTAAGAAATTTCATACAAATTTAGTTTTTTGGACTTATTTATACACGACTTAATAGTTTAGGTACAAGATATTTTATCGAGTTAGTAAAATTATAGAAGTTTATTAACATATAATTCGGTCTAGAAATCTAGTATTATTTCGAGATAAATTTGAAGAGAAAGCAAAAATAAAGAATTTGGTGCCCCTGGCCGGAATCGAACCAGCACATCCTTGCGGACTGTAGATTTTGAGTCTACCGCGTCTACCAATTTCACCACAGGGGCAGATCTGGACATTTCTACACAAATTATATTGAAAAGTCAAAATTTGTTTTTTACAAAATTTTTAATTAGGTGTGACCTTTTTTATCTCAAGTCCTGCTCTATTTTTGCTTTTTCTCTAGCTTTAGCAAGCCTAATGAAACGTGTGAAGGCAAAAATTACAGAATCTACGAATCCATCGAAACCAAATATAATATACCTCCTAATTATATAAGCTTTGAAAAACCAAAGTATCATTTCAAAAATAATTCGAATCTTTGAAGGTAACCTACCACTACTTACTAAATCGGCTGCTTGCTCAGTTGAATAAAAATTTGCCTTTGTTACTAATTGCTCTATTGAAACACCTGACCTGTGATAAGCAATACCGTTTAGATTATATATCTTGTCTTTAATGTTCACTTGCTTGTTAAAAAGAACTGAATCATGTGTAGTAGAGCCTGAATTGTTGGAATAGCTGCAGAATTTTTTATTATAAATTCTGATACACTTATTGACTGGAGCAAAAAATCTCGGTCTTCTGTCGTTGCGATGCAAAATAGTAACATTAATTGCGTAGGCTATATATCTGTTTTGAATATTTGACCTAAAAATGAACTCAATTTCATCTCTAAGATCAGGAGTCAATTCTTCATCAGCATCGATATTTAGTATCCACGTGTTTTTACATAAACTTTCGCCAAAAGTTTTTTGAGCAACGTAACCAGGCCAGCTGTTAAATATAACTCTAGCTCCTAAAGACTCAGATATTGCAATAGTGTTATCAGTACTGCCGCTATCTACCACTATAATTTCATCAACAATTTCCTTAACGCTTTTAATAGCGGCAGCGATTCTTTCTTGCTCATTTTTTGCTATAATAAAGCAAGATATTTTAGCCACAGTGACCTTAGATTAATATATTAAATTAATTCTCGATAGACGTCCAAAGTTTTATTGAGCATAAGATCAAGTGAGAAATTTTCTATAGATGATTTCCTAGCTGCAGTAACTATTTGATGAGACAACGTACTACCAACTATTGATAGGCAATAACTTATTTTTTCAGCCAAGTCACTTATGTCACCTGGATTAACATGAAAACCTGTAACACCATTATCTATAGTCTCTACTGCTCCTCCTATATTAGTAGCAATGACAAGCTTTTTCATCGATTGTCCTTCGATAATAGTTCTACCAAAAGCTTCAGGTTCAATGGAAGTAGATAGTACAATATCCGCTATGCCGTAGAGTTTTAGCATATCTGTTTCATTACCAAAGATTTGAATTTTACTTTGCAGTTTAGCTTCTTTAACTTTAGCTTGAACTCTTTTTACAAAATTAGGATGCTTTGATAAATCGCCGACCATTAGACAATAGAAATTTAGATGCTTAATACGTGATAGTGCTTCTATTAACGATATATGTCCCTTCCAAGCAGTCATTCTTGAAGGCAGTAAAATAACCGGAACGTCAACAGGAACATTATATTTTCCCCTAAATTTGTTTAGTTGCTCCAAACTAACATTAGCCATATCAAAATATTCGTGATCCACACCTCTATGGATCACTCTAATCTTGCTCTCATCAACTTTATAATTTTCTAAGATATGCTGTTTGACATAGTTGGAGACCGCAATTATTCTCTCACCTTCGATCATTATACTGTTATAATATTTTTTCAGGAAGCCCGAAATATTATATATACCGTGAAATGTTGTTATGAATTTCTTACCAGTTGCTTTAGCTGCCATATAGCAACTCCAGGCTGGTGCTCTTGATCTAGCGTGAATTAGATCAATATCATGTTCTTTAATAATATTAATTAGCAACCTAGTATTACGCCATATAGTAAAAGGATTTTTGCTGGCTGTTTTTAGATTAATATGAGGAATTTCTAATTCTTTTAGTTTATCGATGAGCGGGCCACCTGCCGAGACTACAAATGCATTAAACTCAGAATGTCTTAGCTTCCTTGCTATTTCTATAGTTCCCCTTTCCACACCGCCAGATACTAACGCTGGAACTACTTGTAATACAGTTTTTTTATGATATTCTTTCATCTTGGTATCTACAAATATTTAGTGCTTCGAATATGATGAATGAAACATATTATATCAATGAAAATAGATTTATTGCTTATTATCATTATAAAAGCAATAAAAAAAATATACCCTATGTTATTTTTCTCCACGGTTTAATGTCAGACATGAATGGTCTAAAAGCCCAGCATATTGAGAAACACTGTCGTAATTTAGATTATAATTTTGTCAAGTTTGATAATTTTGGTCATGGAAAATCTTCTGGAGAGTTCGCTAAAGAAACAATATCATCATGGCTAATGGGCTTAGAAATTGTTATCAATAATCTAACGCATGGTCCTGTATTAATAGTTGGGTCAAGTATGGGAGGTTGGGTTGCTCTATTGGCTGCGATGAACTATCCAGATAGAGTTCAAGGCCTGGTCTGCCTAGCTCCTGCAGTTGATTTTACTCATAATGCTATATGGCAAAAATTGACTCCAGATGAGCAAAAGGAAATACAAAGAGAAGGCTCGCTTATAATAGGCGGTGACAAGTGTGATTCAAAATATATAATTAGTTATCAACTAATTACAGAAGCAAGAGATTACTTACTGCTCGATTTGGAGAAGATTAATATTAATTGTAATGTTCAAATAATACACGGTTTAGAAGATGAGGATGTCGAGCCAGCTCAATCGAATGAACTGGTAAGTAAAATAACAAGCAGCAAGATAGTTCTGAAATTCATCAAAGACGGAGACCACAAACTTTCGAGGGCTAGCGATCTAAAAATAATAACTAATTCAATTGACGAGATGGTTGGTAATATTTTGACTCAAGAACAAACCTAAGACTTTACTACAGCAGTTGAAGCAATTTTATCGTGAAGGGCTTGGCGCTTTTTAGTAAATAAAATGAACCAAATTCCTATTGGCACTGTTAAGTACGCAAAATATCTTTTGAATAGTTGCGTGAGCGACGGCTTATTTAAAGTAGTAGAATCTACTATTTTCATTCCTAAGATTAGTTTTCCAGGAGTTGCAGACACATAGCTCCAAAAACAAATAAAATAAGTACCTATTAGCATAAAAGTAATCACAGTCATAATTATAGAACAAGTAATATGTATAGACATTTTATCTGTACTAAGTAGATAATCATAAAAACTTTGAGTATAGAAAACACTAATTGAAGCAGAAATGTTTGTATTTGTATCAGTTTGAATGATATTTAGATATTCTCTGAAACTATATCTATATATAAGTGTTGATATAACATTTACGATTGGAGGAAGTAATATAGACAGTAAAAATGAATCTACGGTTGCTGAGAATAATCGAGAAATAAATTCAGCATAAATAACCTGTTTTTTCATTATATGATCTCACCTTATCTTAAAATTAAGTCTAATTGGTTGCCTATGGTTATATCTATGTTTTTGACAAAAATTGTGAGTGAATCAAATTCTTTCTTAATATTGAGCGCTTGGCCAGGCGCGATAGTGTCGCGCTTTTGATCTGTAATATAAGTTCTTATTATACGATTATTTTTGTCAAATAATCTGATTTTTATCAAGGGAATTTTTGCTTTACTGGCCGAATTGTTAACTATATCATAAGTCACCATAATTTTTCCAAGTTCTTCCTGATTTTTAATTTGGACATTCTTGATATCCAATCCTGTAGAGTTTGATAGATAATTATAATTCAAATCATTTTGAAATAATAAAGTTGCTAATATAATTATCAAACAAGCAAGAATGAAGGATACTAGAGGGCGCTTTGTCGAAGCTTTTGCAGGTAACAAGGCGGGTAAGTTAGCACCGCTGCCATAAAATTCTCTATGTGCATAGAGCGCATAGTCAGTATCAATATTTTCATCATATATGCCTGACTCAGGCTCAAACTGGTTTAGCGATCCTTGGTGCCATATGTGGTTACATTTAGAACATTTGACTTTTCTTCCACCATTTCCTATTTGACTTGGAGACACCACGAAATTAGTCATGCATTTAGAACAGATAATATACATTTAAAGTTTACTTTCTTGAGTTATCATTTTTTAATCAATTGCTAATGAATAAAAAAAATATAAGTTATTTAAAAAATTTATCAACGGTTACCTAAAAAAAACTTGCAATTAAATATACTATTCAAGCTAAAATCACAATAGAAATAGGAAATTAACAAAATACGACTATACTGTTTCCTTCAGATTTGCTCCCCGTGCCGTAGCTTAGGGCGATTATAATATTCGATAGCTAGAAAGATGTTGAGGATTGCTATATTTATGTAAGAATTCATATTTTATTTATTTTTTAATGTTATATTAGTTTTTCACCCTTTAGGGTTAAATTTGTTTATTATTGATTTACCCTTAGGTAAAATATTTCTATAAAACGTTACCAGCTCAGTCTAAATACTAGTAAAATTTTTATAATTTTCTTCATAAGACGGAAATTGATACTAGAGTTTCAGTATTTAGTTTTTTTTAGAAATGAAATTCTGATATCTATAAATATTAGATCAAATTTAGATTTGCATAAAAATACTGTTTTTCTCACAGCAGGATAAGTCAGTGGCTTTGGAATTATTGTCTTAGCTTAGCTTTGAAGTATTACTATAGATAGGCCCGATAATAAAATCTGGCTAATCTGGGCAAGAGAAAGAAGGCTTCTCTCATATTACGCTTTTATTTGCTGATCTATTATCGGCTCGTATACTGCTTGACTTCTTATCTATAGCCAAATGAAATTCAAGTTCATAAAATTTTTCTGCAAGCTTCTACTATCCTATTATACTGCACAGGAGAAGTCATCATTATTATGAGTGTTAATATATTAGCCTTTGTCCATGATGAATTTTAGCATTTTATAAATATTTTTGTCTTAAATAGTTAAGAAAAATCTCAGGCTGGATCTCTCTATAACCCGTAGCTTTCTCAAGTAAATCAGCAGGTTTGAGAGATGATCCTGCATTGCGCAAATTTTCATTTAGATATAAGTTCAAATTATTGAAGTCCCCTCTTCTCAGATCGTTCATGATATCACGATTTTGAGCTTTTACAGACGCCATGACCATACTTGCAATCATTGCTCCATTAGTATAACTTGGAAAATAGCCAAATGATCCGCTAGGCCAGTGTATGTCCTGCAAGCAGCCATTTTTGTAAGAAGTAGGCACAATACCTAGATATTCTTTCATTTTAGAATTCCAGTACTCCGGCAATCCCTCAACATTTAAGCTTCCATTTAAGAATTCTTCTTCAATTTCAAACCTCAAAATCACATGCAATGGGTAAGTAACTTCATCAGCATCAACCCTAATAAAGCCTGGTCGTACTTCCGTTAGGAGCCTGAATAAATTAATATGGCTATATTCCTCTCCCTTAAAGCCAAATTCATCTTTAAGCAGTTTTGCTAGAAACTCGGTAAATTCTAAAGATCTACAAGCTTGCATCTCCATAATTAAAGATTGACTCTCATGGAAAGCCATACCTAGGGCCTTTCCAGCATTCTTAGAGCTATATTCTTTCGGTAAGTTCATTTCATAAAGTGCATGCCCAGTTTCGTGTATAACGCCCATTAAAGCGGGTATAAAATTTTCTTCTCTATAGTTTGTGGTAATTCTGACATCATTTGAGGTGCCACCGCAAAAAGGATGAGCTGATTCATCGAGTCTGCCACTCTGAAAATTGAAGCCCATTTTTTCCATAATCTTTTCGCCTATAGCTTTTTGTATCTTTTTACCTATTTTTTCAGTTAACGCTATTGGACGATAGCTTGCTTGTTTCTCCATGATTGTTTGAATTAGATCTGGTAGCTGTTTTTTTAATATTAAATATCTATTCCTTATTTCTTGACTATTACTTTCGGGTTCATACAAATCTATTAGTGCGTCATATTTTGATATTTTAAAATATTGAGATTTAGCCTCAGCAACCTCATTAGTTAGCGCTAACACTTTGCGTAGATAAGGTTTAAGAGAGTCATAATCGTTTTTCTGTTTTGCTTCTCTCCATATAAACTCAGACTCATTACTGGCTTTACTATATCTTTGTTGCAGATCACAGCTTATAGAGCTTGCATGGGCAAAACTACGTTTTATTTCCCTCAAATTGCTTTTCTGCCATTGTGTAAGCTCCGATTCATCAACCTCAGCACTACTTATAAGATCTTTGATTTCCTGCGAGATTGTCATATTGTGGACTAAACCAGATAAAGTGGCTATCTCATCTTGCCTAGTTGCAGCGGATAAAGGTGGCATTGAAGTCGAATAATCCCAACCAATAATACCTAAAATATTATTTAAGTTATTAATTTGGTCGTATCTTTTCTCAAGTAGATCATAAGCATTCTTAGATTCATCCATACAGTTACCTCAAAAATCTCACTAGTTATTTAAATAATTTTTTTCTTTTTTTCTGCTACAATTTTACGAACTAATCTATGATAAGCTTGCTTAACCTCGTAACTATTATAATTACCATTATAATTTTCCCCCAAGGCCAATATTTTTTGTAAGTATAGATTTATTTCTTCCCTATCGTCAATGATATCATCGTGCTCTTTTTCAAGATCTACAATGTCGTCGAGATACGAGGTAATGTCGCTTTTAGCACTCAAAAGATACGACTTTACTTGTTTAAACTTTTTTAACAAAGCCAGAATATCTTTGGGTTTCATAACGAGTACTGCGACAATCAGAACTACTGTTAATTCACTAAAAGACATTATCAATTGTGCTAATAAATTTAGTTTGTAATATGCTATTTAAGATTATCACAATTTTCTTTTAATAAAAATACCAATAACAAGCCAAATATAAGAAATTTTATATTTTAATTATATAAGTCTTTTATGACGATATTTGGGGTTCATAGTGTCTTGGCCTATGATGCTTGCCATGTAATCGTGGTAGTCTTGATAATTACCTTCAAACCAAGTAGCCTCGCCATCCTTATCAAAAGCTATGATATGAGTTGCTATTCTATCTAGGAACCAGCGATCGTGGCTAATAACAAAAACGCAACCAGCGAAATCCAAAATAGCATCTTCGAGAGCTCGCAGAGTATCGACGTCAAGATCATTTGATGGTTCATCAAGCAATATAACGTTAGCACCTTCTTTTAAGAGTTTAGCTATATGGACACGGTTGCGCTCTCCACCTGAGAGTTGGCCTACTTTCTTCTGCTGATCACCACCTTTGAAATTAAAAGCAGAAACATATGCCCTACTCTTCATTAATCTATCGCCGAGTTGGAATTCTTCAAGTCCTTCAGAAATTTCTTCCCAGACATTTTTCTTGTCATCGAGGTGATCGCGCGATTGATCAACGTAACCCAACTTAACTGTTTGACCTATTTTAATACTGCCGCTATCTGAAGCTACTTTACCAGTAATTATATTAAATAATGTCGATTTACCAGCACCATTAGGCCCAACAATACCCACTATTGCTCCAGGTGGAACTTTAAAACTAAAATCTGATAGTAGAACTTTATCACCAAATTTTTTAGCAATATGATCTACTTCTACTACAAGATCACCTAGTCGTGGTCCATTGGGAATTATAATCTGGGCTTGTCCATTTCCTATTTCTCTCTTCGTATTTAATAATTCCTGATAGGCAGTAATTCTAGCCTTACTTTTGGCCTGCCTAGCTTTGGGAGATTGACGTATCCATTCAAGCTCGCTTTTTAACTGCTTATTTCTATCACTTTCTTCTTTTTCTTCAACATCTAGTTTCGCTTGCTTTTGTTCAAGCCATGCTGAGTAATTTGAGTGCCAAGGCACGCAGTTACCACGATCTATTTCGAGAATCCATTGTGCTACATTATCTAGAAAGTAGCGATCGTGAGTTATAGCTACTACGGTTCCTTTATAATTTTTCAAAAAATTCTCAAGCCAGGATACTGACTCAGCATCAAGGTGGTTAGTGGGCTCATCTAGCAATAGCATGCCTGGTTTCTCAAGTAGAAGTTTACACAGACCAACTCTTCTTTTTTCTCCTCCAGAAATTTTGGTAACATCAGCATCTTTAGGCGGACATCTTAGAGCTTGCATGGCAATTTCTATCTCACGCTCTAAGCTCCAAGCATCGCAAGCATCGATCTTTTCTTGCAGTTCTGCTTGTTGAGTAAGCAAGTCATTCATCTCGTCATCATTCATCTCTTCAGCAAATCTAGCACTTATGATATTAAATTCATCAAGTAAATTTTTCTTCTCACTTAGACTCATCATTATATTTTCGTAGACATTTTTACTTGGATCAAGATGGGGTTCCTGAGCTAGGTAGCCTATTTTAACTCCTTCAGCTACAAAAGCTTCACCATCATAATCCTTGTCAATTCCAGCCATAATTTTTAACAATGTAGACTTACCAGCTCCATTATGACCAATTATACCTATTTTCGCTCCTGGTAAGAATGATAACCAAGTCTCTTTCAATATTTGTTTACCATTAATATTTTTATTTAAGCCTTTCATCACATAGACATATTGATATGACATGTTTTCACTCTCTAATTTGAAAATTATTTATTATTCGTCTAATAATTACAGCTAATTATCATAAATTACTACAGAAAATTAATACGACTATACTCAAAGTTTAAATATCAGATATTTTGAGATATGATTCGAATTTTTAGCTTTAATTCATTGAGCAAAAAGTCTACATTGGGGGAGAAATTTTTTGCACTAGTTTTTCGCACTATATTAATTATATTAGGGATAAATATCTGCTTATGTTACCAATTTTTCTAATGAATTTCTTTTTTGCGGTTTCTACAACTATTGGCATGGCTTTCCTGCCTCTTCTCGTTACTGACGGCCTTGGTATGAGTGTGTTTGTTTTGGGTATCATTGAGGGGGGCAGCGAATTTGCTTCAAATATATTACGTTTAATTACTGGTAATTTATTTGATCGCATTAAAAGCAGGCGCCTACTTTTTGTTATGCCTGCTGGTCTTGCCTTGATCGCAAAATTGATATTAATTTTGCCAAATCCCTTAACAATAATAGTTTCAAAAATTGCAGAAAGGACTTCTAATGGTGCCTTTGCTGCCCCACGAGATGCTTATATTGGTGAAAACAGCAAAAATAAAGGTACAGTACTTGGTCTATTGAGTGCGGCTAAGACCTTTGGTTGTATAGTAGGTCCTTTGATCGTCAGCGCTTCGACGATATTTGGTCCTCTGCAAGAAAATATTATAAAAATAATTATAGTAGCTTGCCTAATCAATGCACTAGCTTTGATTTTATCATTTACTGTTAATACTAGAAAGAAAATCATAGTAGCCAAGATTGAGGAGTTTAATTTCACGGAGCTAAAAAATACCTGTAAGCATTTAGTTCCCATCCTGATCCTATCAACTATTTTTTTTCTTGGCAGATTCAATGATGGTATAATCATGATATTTTTGAAAAATTCAGGTTTTCCGGAGTGGTATTATCTAGCTACAATCTCATTTTTCAATGGCATTATGATGTTGATTTCGCCTTTTTTGGGCTACTGGATTGATCGAAAGAAAGATTATCAAATTTTACTCATTACTATAATAGCGCTCTTAAGTTTTAATATATTATTCTTTCAACCGCTTAGTACTATATCGTGGTTAAGTGCGTCGCTTGGTATTATTTGTTGGGGCATCCAAAGAGCTGGGGCTCAAATTACCTTTTCAAGTTTAATATTTAAAAAAACCCCTATGAAATTCTATGGTTCTGCAATTGGTATATATTCAGTTCTTAGCGGAGCTAGCGTTTTTCTAGCTTCTGTGTTTAGCGGTTACTTAGCTCAAATATCGTTTACCTATGTTTTTATCTCTAGTGGTGTATTCTCGCTCATCTCACTAATACTTGCCGTTTGTATGTATAGACGTAATTATATATAATAAGTTATACTTATCGATGCGATAATATACTACAAATTAAAATGGATTATCTTAGTGACAAAGGATGTTAACTGTAAATATTATTAAGTCCCATGACCAACAGAATATTCCAGAATCCCGATCCAAGAATCAAGCCTAAAAACTTCATAGATTTCTTGAAGTGGAAATTGAAGTCCAAACAACCCAAATGGCCAGATACAGTGTCAATTAGTAATTATGACATTCCACCCAACATAGTAGAGGACGATAAAATAAGAATTAGTTTCGTTGGACATGTTACTTTTTTAATTCAAACTCAAGGCTTAAATATATTGACCGATCCTGTGTGGTCAGAAAGAGTAAGCCCTTTTTCTTTTGTAGGTCCTAAAAGAGTAACCCCTCCAGGAATAAAATTAGATCAATTGCCGAAGATTGACATGATACTAATTAGTCACAATCATTATGATCATTTAGATATTAATACTGTAGAAAAGCTATGGATTCGTAATAGGCCACGAATAATTGCTCCCTTGATGAACAATGTGACGCTAAAATCGAGAATTCCAGACGCTGAAGTAACTACTCTAGATTGGTCAGAATCAATTAATATAAATAATATAACTATCAATCTTGAACCAGCTCAACACTGGTCAGCACGCGGAATTTTCGATAGGAACAAAGCATTATGGGGAAATTTTATTTTAAAATTTCAAAGAGGAGAAATATGTTTTATAGGCGATTCTGGTTATAATTCAAATATATATAAATCCATAGGTCAGAAATATCGTAACATCTTAATCAGTCTTATACCAATTGGTGCATTCGAGCCAAGATGGTTTATGAAAGATATTCACATTAATCCTGAAGAAGCAATCCTAATTCACCAAGATTTAAATTCAAAACATTCTATAGGTAGTCATTTTGAAACATTTCAGCTAGCGGACGATGAGTTTGATCAGCCATCGAGAGAACTAGCTATTGCGAAGAAAAAATATAAAATTTCAGATGAAGAATTTATAGCACCTAGAATTGGTCATTTTTATTGGTTTTAAATTACACGAATTTTAGGAAGAGAGACTTAGTAACGTTATTGGCTAGTATATCTATATTTGAAATAGTTGCCTACTTTCTAGGAAAAATTACTAGAGCTAATATTTTTTGGTATAAGATTCTAGTCAAGTCACCGCTTACTCCTCCTGATACTGTTTTTCCGGTAGTGTGGTGCATATTATATGTCATGTTGGCTTATGTAAGCTAGTACTTATATTTACACAAAAAATCTTTCTCAACATATATTTTATTCATTTACGTGCTTCAAATTTTGCTGAATTGGTTTTGGACACCATTATTTTTTGGCCTGCATTGGTTAGGATTAACATTAGTTTGCTTAATGCTTATCACTTTTACAACTACTTTCTTCATCGTATTAATTTGGAAAAATTATAAAAATAGTTGCCATTTATCAGTAATATTATAGCTAATCCTGGATAAAAGTGTTATGATATGAGTACTATGACATATTCAAAAGATTTCAGAGAGAGAGTCCTTGAAATGAAGGTAAGAGAGAAATTAAGTATAGCAAAACAGCTAAGGGATTTGGTATGGGGACGACAACACTAGTAAATTGGCTTAAGAGGTAAGCTAGCCAAGAATGAAACGAACAAGCCTGCAATAAAGATAGATATGGAAGCTTTGGTAAGGGATATCAAGGAATATCCCGATGCATATAGCAAATACGAGAGGGCTTAAGAGATTAGGCTGTAGTAAGAATGGAGCATGGTATGGTCTAAAGGAGACTTAGGATTACATATAAAAAAAGCATTGAAGCATCCAAAGGCAAAAGAAGAAGACAGGCAAAACTTCTGTCAGAGAATTAAAGTCTATCAAGAGCAAAACAAGCCTATAGCTTATATTGATGAGAGCGGTTTCAGACATGATATGCCAAGAACACACGGTTATGCTCCTAAGGGCCAAAGATGTCACAAGACACATGATTGGGGTGCAGGCGGTAGACTAACGTCATAGGAGCTTCGATAGTAAGCAATTGACTGACAGTAAGCTTATTTGATCGAACTCATTAATACGGAAGTCTTCAACAGCTGGGTTGAACAAGACCTATTACTTAAGCTACCACAAGGAACTGCCATTATTATGGATAACCCTGCTTTTCATAAAGGTTCTACAATGCAAGAATAGATAAAAACAGTAGGTCACATTCTTGAGTATCTCCCTCCTTATAGCCCTGATCTTAATCCAATCAAGCATAAATGGGCACATGCTAAATATTTAAGACGTAAACATTCTTGTGACATTGATTTTCTTTTTAGACACTTTTGTACCTAACATTTTTATCCAGGATTAGCTATATCTCAAAGTTTAGAACTTTAACATCTACTTTTTTATCTAAAGATTTAATAACAACTCATCCATATGAAGCAGATAAATTTGTTATTTAAAGATATTATGAAATTTTCTAATCATTAATTGTATAAAATGAACCCTATTTATCATAATTCCATCGTCATAATTATAATATTATTATTCTAAGGTCACTTATCCTCTCCAATGATGTTCTAGACCTAATTCGTATAATAATCTTGGGGCAGGCAGATTTATTCAGAGTAACGTGCAATTTATTAAGTCTCAATTCTTTTGCTTTCACTTGTATTTAGCATATAATATTGAGATATTTCTATTCCCTAGAGTTATAAGAGCTAAAGGTACATCATTATCGTACTATCCATTAGCTCACTTATCTTATCAAATGAAGGTTAAGAAATAATCTTTCTAATCTATTAAAACAAATTCTTGTAAGTTGATGCACAGTTGAAACGAGATGTCTTAAAATATTAACAGCTTATTTAAGGCTTTCCTTATTGTTTTTCTTAACAAGTCAAGCATATATTATCACGCCAAAAAAAATAATATTAACTTAAGAAGTATTAAGCTTATTTATTATAAAATATTGAGTTTTGTTTCAGCAGCTAGAACTAGTATAATTAATACGTATTTAGGCCAAAATACAAGTTTATTTGTTTGCAATTTGATTGATAATTTCTTTTAAAGACTTAGAAGGTGAGAATCTCAGCACATCTCTGGCAGCGATAGGTATTGTCTCACCTGTTTGCAAATTCTGCGCTAAGCGCGCTTTCTTCGGATTGATGAAAAATGTTCCAAAGTTTTTTAGCCTTAATTTTTTATGTTCTATAGTTAAATTAAGGATTTCTTCGAGTATAGTATTAACTAATTCTTCGCATACTACACCTGATAGGCCAATCTTGCTCTTTAACATTTCGGCAATTTTTTCTTTAGTAACTTTATGCACCTAACTACTGATTAACTGTTAATATTATTTAACCTAAATATAGTTTTTTCATCTTACCATCTTACAATAGCTGATCCCCAAGTCAATCCTGCCCCAAAAGCAGTAAACACAATAATATCTCCTTCCTTGAGACTTTTTGTTGCTTTAAGATCAGCAAGAGCCAAAGGAATCGAAGCAGCAGAGCAGTTGGCGTGCATAGCTACCATTTTGACTACCTTATCATCTTCTATATTTAGACGTTCAATTATCGCTTGGATGATTCTTACATTTGCTTGATGAGGAATCAAGTAACTAACATTTTGAATATCAATATTATTTTTGGCTAATATTTCTAGTATAGAACTAGACATTTTCTCTACAGCATTTTTAAATAAGGTTGGCCCTTGCATTTTTATTTTGCCACTTTGCCCATTCATACTGACTCCGCCATCAGTATATAATATATCATAGTAACTTCCGTTTGAGTATAGAATGGTATCAATTATTTGAGAACTTGATTCAGTCTTTTGTATTACTACAGCACCAGCACCATCACCAAAAAGAACGCATGTATTTCTGTCGCTCCAATCCAGTAATGAAGACATTTTTTCGCTACATACTAAAAGAATATTTTTATAACGGCCAGACAAAATTAAACTATCAGCAACTTGTAGACCATATATAAAACCAGAGCAAACAGCCTGTAAATCAAAGGAAGGAATATCTTGCAATGAAAGGTACCCCTGGAGTTTGGTAGCAGTCGAGGGAAAACTATTATCTGGAGTAGTAGTGCAAACGATTATCAAATCAATGTCTGATTTATCAATACCAGAATCGAGAATCGCTGTCTCAGCAGATTTTAGAGCTAAGTGAGATGCATACTCGTTCTTCGCTGCAATGTGACGTTGATGTATGCCTGTTCTTGACCTAATCCATTCATCGTTAGTACTAATTGTTTGCTCTAGATCCGCATTACTGATTATGCGCTCAGGCAAATAGCCACCGCACCCAACTATTCTACAGGCCATGGTATATTATTTGGCGTCTTCATCTTTTCTTACAACTATTGCAAGATTATTATATTTGCCATTCGACCTGTCAATATTGTGAGGAAGTCTGTACTCACCTGAATCCTTATCTATAATTACATTAATCTTACCAAGAGCCAAGTGAGAACGTCTCATTCTACTTTTTGATTTGGATGTCTTTTTCTTTGGAACTGCCATTTTAAACCTCTCAAACTCATTATTTATTTTATATTTTGAAAAAAGTATTTGTCAAATGAATGCGCATCATATTATATTTCAACTATGAAATCTAGATGTTTTAAATAAATTTATGAAATCCTTAATAATTAAAGCTTTCTTTTCTTCCCTAGCTCTCCTGACATTATTTGGCTGTCAGACCATAGATACTAGAGGGCAATATGTCGATGATGCCTCTATTACTCAACTTGAGAATAAAAATCTCACGAAAGAGCAAGTAATTGAATTGATAGGTACTCCCACTATAATACCAGATTATAATCCGGATACTTGGTATTATATTCAAAGATTACTGGCAAGAAAAGCTTGGTTAACACCTAAAG
>JBPBQH010000002.1:0-14988 GCA_050954685.1 Janthinobacterium lividum
TCTTCTGGAAGCCTTCTTGCGGAGATACTTGCATCTCGACGATGATCTTTGTACCCTTTTCATCTACACATAGAATATCTACAATGCTTTGCTTCTTAGCTGCAATTTCTGGTTCTTGTATAGTAGACAAGAAAGTAACTTCTTTGATCTTGTCACTATCCCTTAACTCTAATATGTCATTGACGAAATGAATAAGTATGTCTTTATTCTTTTCAGTACCAAATATACGCCGAAATGCGATATCATTCTTGGGGTCTAAAAATTTTGATACAGACATATCGGGTAATACTCTTTTTACTACTTATATTAATGCAAATATAGCCTATATTATAACATATCAATCGTTATGAAACTAATTATTATTCTAATTAAAATCTCGAATCAATCAGTAGTATCATCAATATTAACATCAGCAGATTTAGTATTAGAGATTATACTGTCTAAGGTGCTCAATATTCTGAATATTGTTAATAATATCTCGAGTATTTTGGCTAGTTGGTTTTCTTCAATCTCTATGAGTCGAAGTAAACACAATACTATTATTAAAGTGTAGGCAATCTTCTTGGTGTCTTTGTTAAAGATTTTCATGATAGATACCTTTTAGAAAAATTCATGTTGATAACAGGTAGCTAGTCGATACCACTGTAGTACAAGTCAATGGGCTATCTTACTTAGCTCTTGTCTGTATATATCTAGCTGCAGCTTGAATAGAAATAGCTGATTGAGCCACGCGTTAAGGTGAACACATGTGTTTAGAGTACAAACTTGTTCTATTTCTTTAGCCACCTTCTCACCTGCTATAGGTAGCTCGGCTAAATTGATGTAAGGTACCGCGTTATTGCAAGTTCTACAATTTGTTTTGGTACATCCGCTTAATATTAGTATTAAGATCAACAGCTTGATTATTTTGCATTGCATGTATTACCTGGTTCTGAGTTTTTATGATTCTGCTATTATCCTTAATATCGATATTTAATTTCTCGTTCTCCTTGGCTAATTTGCTGTTTTTTCCTATAAGAAATAAACCAAATATTCCTAGAATTACTAGGTAGGACTTCTTTAATATTTCAAATAGTTTTAATGCTAGAGTGATACACATCATTTTCTTACCTGCTATTTTATGCCTTAAGTTGGTTAGGTCTATTAAGTCCTGATTTAAATTTCAGTTATTTTGATTGGGTACAGTTCTTCGACCTGTTTTTTCTTTAAATTATACAATTGCGTTTTCATACCTTTGACGTCTTCAAATGTAATATCGCCATTAGCCCAGTAAACCTGAAAATCACAGATGTACTTAACTCGAGCAGGAAGATGAAACGGAGTTTGGAGTAAGAAGAATATGACCTCTCCAGATTGTTTTAGGCTTTTCAGCTCAAGGTAGCGTCTGTGCTCTTTCTTTGAGGCAAATTTAGACTCATCACTCTCACATCTAACTGCATTGAATTTGTGTTTAATCATTCCACAATCTCCATTCTAATTGACGTCGGTTATACAAACCCTGCGAAAATAGCTTCTTGATGTTAACGACGCCTTTTTCCTTACTATAAAACTCTAAAGCAGGTTCACTAACCCTTTGTTGATTGAGTAATCTAAGACCTCAACTCTTTAGGAAATTGTTAATACCCCAGTTATAGATAAGGCTACATAAGGCATCGGATTGTCCTTGTGTTATCTCTACCTTTACTGATTTATTAATGACATCTTCAATAATTTTGATATCTTTAATCAATATTGTATGTGCTTGCTGTAGACTAACTTTTGAGTAATGTTCAGACTTTGTGTTAATTGTGTGTCCAAAACCTATAGTCAAGACATTTGCCGGACAGTAATAGGGGATTGGCACAAAACCCTCTGCACTTTTAATAAGTTCAATAGCTTTTGCTGATGCTTGCATTGGTGTATAATCCGTTGCTTTGAAATTGTTTAATTAAATACTGAAGATGATCAAGATAGTATTGAGGTAGACGTTGTTAATTAAGAATTCTTGAATTTGTTGTTGGACACGGAAGTGCTGCTATGTTGATGACAAAGATTTAGACTTTATCCTTGTCGAACAGGTTTGTTCATCAGACTAGATCTAGTGTTTTTCTTCCTTAAGTTTTCGGAAGCCTCGATTCTCTGTTTTCTTATATGTAACTCTTCTTTACTTAATATTTCTGAATCAGGAAAAAACTCATTAATTGATTCTTTGATTGGTTCTTCAGATTCTCCAGTCCACTTTTCTGTAATAGAATGTTCGATATTTGATAAGGCTTGCTTCAATGAAACTATTTCTTTTTGGAGATGATCTATCTTATTCTCTAATGGGTTTTGAAAATCGTTTTCATTAAAACGCTCTGGTTTTTGATAATCAAATAAGCGGTTCTTTACCTCACTAATAATTTCAAAGTCACATAATTCTGACAACGTCATCTTCTCTATTATTGGCAACAAATCATTAATGATCTGGGCTCTATTCATCACTATATGTTCACTCAATCTTACATTTTCTAATATCTTGATTACTAGTTCGTCGACTGTAAGGTTTTTGTTCCTAGCAATCTGCTCTAGGAACGGGTATTTAATTGATTTATTTTGTAAATATTTTACAGCGTATTTTTCCTGAAGTTGGTAATATGGGAGTAAATTCTCTTTTGATTTACAATATTGTTCATATTCGTTAGCGACTACAATTAATAACTCTTCTTTTTTTTGCTAAAACAACTCCTTGTAATAGCAGATTGTCTGATATTTTATTCTGAACAATTAAAGATCTAGGGACAGTATGTTCTTCGTTTTCGGCATACCAAGAAGTAGGTATAGCAAATATTGTATGTCTTTGTTTATTATTTATATTATGATTGTGAATATAGTATAAGTAATCGATACTCAAATTAGCTCTTGTATTTACTGTTTGTAGTGTACTTGGTATGAATTCGATCCAATAATGATTTATCATCTTATAACCTCTATTATATTGCCTTTATTTGTTGGAATGTTTTTGATTTGATTGGTAGTGCCCAAAGTGTTTTTTAGTTTAATTATATTATGCTGAGTTTCACCGTTGACCATTATATCGTAGCCAAGGGTAGTTCCTGGGGCAGCGAAATTACAATTTTCTAATGTAACTGTGGCGTTTTCAGTAATTATTCCAATCATCTTATCAGAACGATCTGTATTGACTACATTTCTCAATTTCTCATAAAGACGCTATTAGCTTTGACTCAATCTTTTGTAATCCAGAAAATTTCGGCTCATAAGCTCTATCGTTAACTTCAAAGGATTTGAGGTTTTCTAAAGCTCCTACTGACACTATTAGCTTTGACTCAATCTTTTGTAATCCAGAAAATTTCGGCTCATAAGCTCTATCGTTAACTTCAAAGGATTTGAGGTTTTCTAAAGCTCCTAGTGACACTATTAGCTTTGACTCAATCCTTTCTAATCCAGAAAATTTTGGCTCATAAGCTCTATCGTTAACTTCAAAGGGTTTGAGGTTTTCTGAGGCCTTCGCTGAGTCTATTGGCTTTGACCAAGAAAATATGTCCTTAAGACCTTGCCACAAAGTACGTTTATCTCTATTTTTCTCTCTATTTTCAAAGTCCGTATCATCTAAATGTTGTCGATGATATTTACCCTCTGCGGAGTTTTGTAGGTAAGGTGCAGTTCTTGCTATTTTAGCTTCTACAGAATTTCTTTTAAAGGCAGGAACCTTACTTACTTTATCTTTTTCGTCATCTGTTTTGAAAGACTCGAATAAGTCTTTCAACTTCTCAAGGGGTGCAATAACCTTTTTGATATTTTGTTCCATTGTCTTCCACATATCACTGCTGACAATGTCACCGATAACCGACTTACCACCTTTGGAAAATACATAAAAATCCTCTAGCACTAAGAATAAACCTACTAGAGCAGCAGAAATTAAGGTTACAGGACTAAATAAACTCTTAAAGTTTAAACCAGCAGATAAAGCCGTTTTAACTAAGCCTAGGTTTTGCCAAACTAAATATAGCGATTGGCTAAACTTGTATATTCCTAAGCCTGCTATTCCTAATTTGACTACGTGTAGAACTCGCTGCCAACTGCCAAGCATGCTCACGACACTATTTGTCGTTGATATAAGCTCTTTTAGTGCCTCTGATATATTAGAGACTATAGAAATCAGTTTTATCTTTATTAGCTCTTTATTAGCTTTTAGCCACCCCTGGAACCTCTTCGTTACCTCGGTAATTACTGGTAATAAACTAATAACAAAGCTATTGCGTATTTCAGTAATAATTGCCTTTGTATCTTTAAGGGCTCCATTAAATTCATCAACCGCTTTGAGCTGTCCTTTATCAAACTTACTATTAGTTTTCTCACCATGGTACTTCTGCGTTTTGAAGTTCTTAACATCGTTTAACGTATTTTTAAGACTTAATGCAAAACCTGCCGAAGCTACTCCTGTTACTAACGCTACGTTTTTAGCAATCCTCTGACCACTCTTAATCAAGTTTTGCAATCCTTCTCTTGCTCGGCGTTGGCGTTGCATTGCTGATTCTTCTAGTACCTTTAGCTCCCGATGCTTCTGTCTTTGTGCTTGCGTTACTTCGCTGATCGCCTGTTTCTCTATTCTGTTAAGCTCAAGGACTCTTTTACGCTCTTGGCTACTTAAAGATTTAAGTTCAGTATTATAAGATGATAGCTTTTGAAATGCTGCCTTTACATCAGGCGATAGTGGACTATTTGCTGCTTTTTGCACTGATGCCATCTTAGCCTTAACACTATCAGACATCGCCTTGAACTGCTCGAATTTAGTAGTATCTATATTAAATCCAAGCTTGACTAAAAGTTCTCTTGCTATCATTTCTTATTTAACTCCCTGTAAGCTCTTCTTTCAACGTCGGCTCGCATATCAAGCAGGGCATTGATTTTCATTAGATCTTTAAATGATAAAATCTTAAATAACTCTGTATATGTCGCCATTCCAGCCTCTATAACTCGCCACAAGAAATATTGACTCTTAAGCTCATGCTCATTGCTTAAAGTTCCTGCTGAGTTACTACACGGTTCTGCTTTGAGCTTTTGACTAGATTGCCAATACCCTTCTGAGACAAAAAATTTACGTCTGCTATAAATTCTATAACTTCCCACATCTCTTTGTAATCATTGTTAAAAAATTTATCGAATGTGTTTTTGTTAATAGACTCATCTTCTCTAGTAGTCTTGGACATGAGCTCTAAAATTGCTGGTATATCTCCACTTTCAATTATTGGTAATTTTGTTGATATAGGAATTCCTTCAGTCGCCGTAAATTGGATTACGCTATAATTGTGGCCATTAATTTCTTTTTTCTCAGTTTTAAGCATTTTTAATCCTTTTTGTGTTTGTTTAAATAAATTTACTAATGTTAGTAGCTCTAATAACCCACTCTCTATTACCATTCTCAGACCCGTATGAAATTTTAGGAATCTGTTTTACGTACGCAGCAGAACAGACAAATAACGTGTCACTGTTTGCATCCTTGATAGTTATTGGAAATACCCCGTTATCATTGAAACGATCTGCTTCAACGAAACTACTAAGAGTATTATTCGAAGGTGAATTCTGTAGCAGATACAAAGTTATAGTCGCCAAATTCTTGTTTAGCCTTGCTCTGGTGATGTTGCCGTGAATATCGCTGCTCTCATTATACTGCGCATCTTCAAACTCTATCTCAAATAGGGTATCTTCAGCAAAGCCATGTATAGGTATACCACCAAAAACTGCGCTTAATTTTGCTGCATTATAATTACGGTACGTCATTTCTTACTCCCTTAAACTATTATAGTGCCGTTTATTTTCATCTTGTGTAGTGCTCCCGATAATCTTGCGTCAAACTTTATGTCTGGTAATATTCTGTTAGCCCTGTATTCAAGGGCTATATCTGCAATTTGGGGAGTAAATACATCAAAACTTGTATCTATAATTTGTCTAGTTGCGGCCGCACTTAAGCTGTAACGTACCATGTTTTCGATAATAGCAAGTCCATCTGCCGTATATGGAATTTTAGCAGCATTTGCAAATACGTTAGCAATTGAGCTTTTAAGCTTATTATTAAGCCAGTCTATTCCCTGTATTGCATCTAACCATTCGCAGTTTACTGCTCTACCTTCTATCATTACGCTATTATTGCCAAGTGGGACGAAGTAGTTACCACCCTTTAAAGTAATAGCTCCCCTATCACTAGTACTTAAATTATCCGCAGCAACACCACTTAAGGACTTAAAATTCCAAGTTGCGCTTCCTGCTTCATAAGAAAACATTAGTCCAAACCACGCAGCTTCGATGTAATTATTACCTCCATCACCGTGATAAATGACAAAGGTTCTCTTCCTTTTTAGTGCATGAAGCTTGTGTAAAATATGCTCTTCATTATTACCCACCAGTATGTTTTTATCATCTGAAGACAAACCAAATATCTTTTCTTCAGCCTCTATTGCTTCTGATATTGCTAACTGGTCTTCTATCTTTTTGCTGGTGATTACCACCCCGTAAAAGTTTTTGTTCTCTCGAGTTATTAACTGGTAAGCATCGACAAAAGTCTCATTATCCATCACCTGCCCAATTAGTATTTTGGCAGGTCTTCCCTTTTGACCTAAGGCTAAAGATGCTGCCTTATATTCTGCGGCATTAAGCTCATAATCAGCCCTCACTTCTGTTATATGCGAGTATGTCTTAACTCGGTGAGTCTTTTTGCTATCTCCTATTATTAGCAGGATATTTAGTCCTACTTGTGATATAGGATTAGCTGTATGCGTAATATTTACTTCGACTATCTCGTCTATCAATGTCATTGATTGCCCTGTTGTATTATTATTTCTTCATCATTCATTAAATTCTTTAGCTCTATTCTTTCGATTAATCCTACTTTGTGACTGATCCTACTATCGAACCCTATTTCTACCTCAAATATTGCTCTATGCTCAAGCTGACTATCGATGAACGTAGGAATAGCTGTAACCCCTTGCAAAGTTCGCTGCCTTGCTAGAGTGCTACCAAATATTTCATTTGGTAATTCTGTATTAAACTTTGAAGCAAGTTGTATAAGTATCTCACTAGCCTCAAATAACCCATCGCTGAAAGATTGAAAAGTCGCTGTTGCCATCATGAACAAAGTATTTGTCTCAATTCCTCTTTCATCTGTCTCTTTCTTGATTGAAGTACCTACCTGCCTAAATGATCTCAAAGCAATCGTGATGAAAGGCTTAGCGGGTTTTGCTCCTAACTGATTAGCAAAGATAACTTGCTCATGACCTAAGTCCGTAGCAGCTACTGCATATTGTTGGAGTTTTTTATATATTATTCTTGTTTTCATTATGGATGTCTTTAGTCACTACTACTTCATAATGCGAAGTCGTAGCAAAATGTTGCCAAGGCGTTACTTTAATTACTAAGAATTCTTTGCCTTCTATAACAACAATGTCTTTTGCAGCATGTAGTTTTGTATCCGTATATAAAGTGTAATTCTCACTCGTTCTATAACCTTCAGGTAAAGATTGCAGCGTTTCTGCTTCACTTCCTTGCACACTAGCTTTGATGGTAAATGAATAGCTAAAACTCTGTTGCCACAGACCTTCACAGTAATGTCCTGCCGTTTGCCGAATAACTAATAGTTCTCTCCTAAATACATCGAACATTTTATTACTTTAATCTTGGCTAATTTGCCATTTGATCGATTGTCTTAACAGCCCAGTATCAATTAATGTTTTGCTACTCTTTTTACGCTTAATAGTGCTTGGTGCGTTTACTGGCGATATATTGCTCGATATTGTTTCTTTGATATCGTTAATCATCCTTTCACCAACTCGGCCAAGTTCTACTTCAAGATCTTTTCCTCCCGATACAAGCATCTTATCAAAGCTCTTCGTCATTAAGTTTGACCAATTATCTTTTTGCTCATCAGCAGTTAAACTCATGAAAGGACGAGCAGGAATTCGATCAGTCCCTACCTCATTGTAATAAGCATATTCTGCTATTGATTCCCCCCCTTTAGGCTTGGAATCACTTTCGCTCAATACTCCAGCTTTTAAACTGATTTTATTAAGTTGTTTTAAGAGCTTACCTATTTTTTCGAAACCTTTATCTATATCTTTCAAAAGCACATCACTGTCATTGGAGTGATTGCATAGCTCCTTATTAATCTTTTGTACATCAATCCATATTTAGTTAGGGCCAGATCAGATGTATCATTTTTATTAGTATTATTAGAATAGGTTACTGATAGCTTACCTTCAGTGATTGAAGTTACCTCACCGCTTGCGCCCTGATTTCTTGTAGCTAAGGTCATATAATGAGCAGCTAAATATACTATCAGCCTATCTCTGTTAGTTCCTTGTATATTGGTTCTGATTTCTTCATTAGCAACTAAGAGAAAATCTGTCTTTTTGTTTTCAGGTAGGCTAGTAAGCTCAGGTGCTACTACCTCGAGCCTATCTAGTAACTTCATTATATGCCGTATCTTATAGTAAACATCTTAGGCTGAACTATAATTAAGCCACCGTGACGAGAGTGAGCAATAAAACGAAATGCTAATCCTCCATTTAGGCTTTCAGGAGGTAAAGTTCTAAATGGTATGCTTATTACATGATAAACATACTGAACATCATTTTTAAATAAAACAAATCCGTTAGTGCCGCCATTGAAAGCTTTATTCAATTCATGACTACCTACGACGTTTTTAATAGTCTTAGAATTCTCCAAGAACACGTCGAGGACTGATTGAGTCAAATTGTTAGTACCCGCTGACATTTTTTTGATGAAATTTAAGACTGATGCAGATATTAACATTGTATCGGGCGGAATTAAGTTATTAGTATTACTCATCGTTGCATCATATGATTCATTAAGATCATCCAATACTTGGGCAGACGTTTTTTTAGCCCATCCTTGGTTTGCTACAGCTTTAGGAGTCTCTAACTGCTTATTGTTCAACAAGCCAGGTAATCCAGCATTGTTGTTACCAAAGAACAATGTATGGTTCATCAAGGCATAATTAGACTGTAATGCTTGACGTTTTTTAGCTGATATTGTGTTTCTTATAGTTTGTGCTTTTAGTTCAAAATCTGTAAACGGCACAGCTATTAAGATATCACGCAAAGGTGAGTTAAACTGTTTACCACCGTTTTGTGCATCAAAATATGCAGATGCTCCCGTAGTCTCGAACATATTATAGACATGTAGCTGGTCCAGCTCGCCAACTTTTACATCGTGAAAAAGGTTAATTCCACTTAGAGGAGCACTAATTACTTCAAAATCTTTCGGGCTCGTGGTCTGTAACTCATGGGCAAAGAATAGCATTTCTTGATTATCTAGACGTGCTGGAGTACCAGCATGAAAGTTCGCACTATAAGACGAATTTATGGTCATATTTTACCTTATTACTTAAATTAAATTATTTACTTGTAGTACGGAGATAGTCCCCGCTTTGGGCTCAGTTAAGAAGGTACCAATAATGATGCTTCCCTCTGGCTGGTCTTTGGCCGCTATAATCGAGGTACCGTCATAATATGCTGTTGAAGATACTTCTTTAACTATATCAACATATATTGCAACTCTGCCAAGACTCATTATTCTTACAGGCGCACGCGCTGAGTATTGACCTGGTATCATCTCAACCTTAGTCACATAATCAACTTTATCGTCAGCTGCAAGCGTTGAGCCTACTGGTGCAAAATCGCTGCGCAATGCTATCCCAAGATAATCACCTTCACCCTTGACCCATGGTAAGACTGTCTCAGTCATTGCTACAGAAGGCTGCTCTGCCTGATTGATGACTGAAGCATCTAATACTCTTGTTTTTGTCCCTCTCATCACGGGCTGTCCGTACTTAATTGACCTTTCTGCAAAGAAAGAATCAATTTGAGTTAAGGCAGTATCATATATTTGTCCTAGCAATAACTGCTTGGAATATAGAGAAAAACTTTTTTGCATAATTATTTACCTGTCATTCTTTTTTGTTTAATATCTTGCACAAGATCGAACATCTGATCGGATTTGCTGTGACATGATGTGTGATCATTATGTGCTTTTAAGACATTAAAAACTTCCGCATAATCTCTTCTATCTTTATTGCCAGCTCCCACAATCTCATCGAATTTACCTTTGATGTAGCTATCGTCCTCATTTGAGAAATCCCTATCTTCTCTATTTTTGATATTAATTACAGTCTCCATAACTTCGCGATCAGTATGGTGCAGATAAGCATCAAGGTTTTTTAAATAGGGAGCTGATGTTACTAAAAGCTCGATTTTGTTATCAACTCTTTTTGCTATAATGTCGTCGGCTTTGATAGATTTCTCTTGCTCCAAATCTTTTTTAGCTTGGTTGTACGCTTTTTCTATAGAGTCAAGTTTACTCTGTGTTTGTTTGAGCTTAAGTTCAAATAGCTCTATATCTTTGTCGTTATTCTTCTTTAAATATTCTTTTTCTTCGATTAGTGTATCTATCCTTTGTTGTAGCTTATCTTCACTCATTATTTTACTCTCTTTATTAATTGTTATCTCTACTACAGATTCATCAACTTTTTGTTTCAGTTTAGTATCTATGTCATCGACTCTTTGCTCTTCATTAATTGATTCTAATATCTCTACTGATTCATCAATTACCCCGTCAAATCTAAATCTCACTTCTTTACCTGCCCTACCTCTCTCTACTATTGCTACATGATTATGATCAGGAGATAGCTGACGGTATTGATAAGGCTCACCATTATATATTCCATCCTCTTTAACGAGAGTAACATTATATCCAAGAGATAATTCCTGCTTACCACTTAGAATTGCCTCAATAGCATCTGCATGAGTTACTGTTACAGAAACGATGATTTTATCTTCGTCTATCCTGTAGTGTTCACCAGTTAGGCCTACCTGATACATATGAGCATTCTCATGATTAACGAATACTGGTGGGTGCTCTAGCGTGACTGGTATTTGCTTTAAGGTATGTAGGCTCTTCTCTGCAAATATATCATCTGGGTGCCTAATGCTCAGCTCTGATTGAACCATCCCTGTTACGATACTTAAGAACTCCACATCTACTTACTGCTATATCACCGCGAATATATCCTTCCTTAGTCCTTATGACTTTAGGAATTTTTATAGAGTCGTACCTGATATTCTGAGTTACTTCTGGGGTTTGTGAATTCATTGAGATTGAGTTATTTGATATAATTTTATTAAGACTTTACGTATTTTTATTAGGACTTTGGTGATTCTTTATAGAATAGCTATAGAAGTGCAACGGCACATAATATCAAGACCAGGATGTAGTTCGACACCTTTTATTGAGCTGCGCTTTTTCCATAATTTATCTTGTATGTTGTTTCTGTATTTCTCAGGGGTCTGCCAGGAGCATATTTTGTCCCTAAGAACATCGTGTGAATGTCTTACGCGCTCATCTCCGCTTGTGAGCCATTTATATTCGGTAATACCTAAATTTAAGTTCCTATATTTTGTTAATGTGCCATTTAATTTAGCAACTTGATCTCTAGCAATAATTTTAGCTCTATTTCTACTAATATCTAATGTTCGCTCTAGGTTTTTGCCCAAGTACTGTAGACTATTTCCGTTTCTTACAGCTTCACATACCATATTTGAAAGCTTGTCTAATATTTGGTTCGGAATACTTCTGATCAACTGCGCATTTTCTAGTGCCCATAATTTCATCTCTTCCGTAACGAGCTCATTCTTGTTTAAGTTAGGTATATTAGTATCTAGACTGTTATTAATAAAATTGATAAAAGCATTATGGTTAAATTTGTTAATCTTCTCTGCTCTATTACTCAAATCATTGATTAATTTTAGAACTCTTACAGCTGCTCTCACTTTTATATATTCGATGACCGCATCTAATTCGTCGGAGATTTCATCGGTTCTAATGCTCGTATTATAAGAAGCAGCGAAAGAGGAATTGTTAATCACTCTGCTATAGATTATAGCTTGCAATTCTTCAATCATCGCAAATAAATCTTTCCTATATCTTTCTTCTTCAAATACTGGATAAGGTATTATGGTACCTTTCCTGATATTTTTTCTAATCATCGAAAATTAAACTATAATCGTTATATTTACTGCAGTAATTGTAATTTATGGGAGCTTTTCGAGTTACGCTTCTTTTGTGTAATCTCGAAGACTCAACTTAGAATTTCAAGATACTTTTTGTATGAATATATTATATCATCTTACTGCTCAGAAATCAACTTTTTATTGCCTTTCAAACACGTCTATCAATCATATATTGAAAGAACGTCTAGTATCCGTTGTATTTTTAGCAGCCAATTTATCACCTTTATTTGACGAACGATCATGTAATATTTACTGGGCTTATTGCCTCCTTGTTTTCTTCTTCTATTTCTAGTTCTTGAATCATTTCGGGTCTCTTTAATTTGAAGTTGAAATGAAAATCACCCTTACCAAATCTCTCCTGCCAAACATCCGTCGCGTCTATCGCTCCTCTATCTATATATCCCCAATCGATTGCAGCATACGTCTTTTTGATATCTGCCCACTCTAACTCTGACGGAGATGTTAAAGACGGAAATTCCCACTCATAGTTTAATGGTTTTGTTTTCCACTCTTTTTGATTTCTTAAGATTTCTATTAGCCAATCGATGCATGGTTCTATTTGATCACTTCTATAAGACCTTACTACATCGTACCAATTTTGTAGATCGCTTTTCCCTGTAGCATTCAATCCGCTAGGTGAGCTACCAAATAATCTTGTTTTAGGTATTTTGCTTACCGCACAAATAGCCTCCGAGAACTTGTCCCACAGTTCAGGTAATCCAGCTACAGAACTTGACCGCTTCTCATAACTTTCGTTTGAGTTATCACTACCATCGAGTAGTACCATGTTAGCTATCGATTTAGTTTTCTCTATTACTCCTACTCTTTGTAATACTGCCCTTTCTTCCCCATTGATAATCATATCACTCAGACCATTTATCTTCATTATTACTTGCACAAAGTCATGAACGATTTCAACAGCCGAACTATTAATTATTCCATAATTTCTCAATGCTTCATAACATGATTGTAATACTGAATTGCCCCAATATTGGCTATTACTAGATGATTTATTACCTCTAAAATTGAAGCATCTTGAACGATGTACTTTTAAAAATGAATCACTATCAATTGCATTCATTTCAGAATTAATTCTAAATATTTCGGGTTTACCATAATATTCTTTGTAAAAATCTTTACATACGTCCTCATCAGTCCAACTCACTTGATGTTTGTTAAAGACCTTTAGTGATATCAGTCTATTAATTTTGTTGTAATTTAGTGGCTTCTCAAAATCTTGGCCATCATCTATAAAAGCTACAATCATTGATCCACCTAATAGTCTACTTTCGTATCCTGCCTCCAACATACTTTGCTTAGCATCAATTCTTTGCATCTCTTTGAGCAGCAACTTATCTGATTCTATGAATCTACAGATTGCGTCGTCTACTACTGCATTAACTATGTTAATTGCCACTCCGTTTGAATTGTAGATTTCTCTTAGCGTGTACTCATTTAAAGAAGCGCAATTCTTATATAATGTTGAATTGGTTCTACTATCACTAGTCCCTAAACCAGTTAAGATATTTACCCAGCTGTCGTTGCGAGAACTTTTAAAGAAGTTTTGAAGATTTTTGAGCATTTGAAGATATGACTTTCTTAATAAAACATTATACCATACTTTACTCTTTTTTGCTACTAAATTAGAATATTCAGTTGAATATTTAAAGGTGATAATTTAGTATGTGATTAATCATACTTCCATTTACTATAATCTATAGCACTTCTCTTCATGCAGTTTTCTAGCGCGTATCTTAAGGCATCAATCAAGTGGTCATTCCCCTTTTCGATTATGTTAGTAATTTGCCCACTCCTTTCATCTATTTTGTAAGAATACAAAGTAAATTCCTTTATAGTCTCAACGCATTTTGGATTGATAATTATTTGATCAAAGGCCTTAATGTATTCTATGCCATCTTCTACTGTGCCTTTGCCCTTCTTCACAGCTCGAATGCTGTAACCTTGTCTTTTTATGAAAGATATACTCTCAGGCCTTGCATTATCAGCATATATAGTATGTCGTCTTAGGTCTGGTAATCTTTCTTCAAGAAATTTACCTGTTTCATCTATTTCTAGATTTTTTTTCACTGCTTCATGAGTAATGTAGAGGCTATTATCACTAACATAGCATCTAATACCTGCTGTAGGATCTTCCGAGAAGCCAAAATCTAGGCCAAAATATTTGTGTATAGTTTTAGGCTCTTCAAACTCGGCTGCAACCCACCTATCTTTAAAAACTTGTGCATGAGAGTGTTCTAAAAGCTCTCCTTCCCATACGTGCTGATATAAACCATAATCCTTAGTCTTATCATATTCCATTTCTTGCTTAAGTATTTGCGGAAAATGTCGATTGTCACTCCAGTTGACTTTAATCACGTATGAATCGGGCGGCGGTGAACTTGCTATGAATTCTTGATACAAAATGTCTGTCTTATTTTTAGGATTAAATGTTGCCCAAATTTCGGAGCCATCTTCTCTAATCGTAGGCTTTATCACTTTCCAAGACGCAGCACTCAACGTGTCTGCTTCTTCTATCCATAAATGACTAATTCCTGCAGTTGACTTTATGCTATCTATATTATGCCTTAAGCCTTTAAATATAAACCTACTTTCACTGCAGACATTTCTTATTTCATCATGAGTTGCGTCAAAGTAATTATTTAAATTGTTAGCCTCTATTCTTTGCCTTATTAATGAATGAACACTATCTTTAATAGAGTTTTGAAATTCTCTACCACATAATATGAGGCACTTTCTTACACAAGTTGTAAAAAGTAATGTATCAGCTACCGCGTAAGACTTACCTGATCCTCTACCGCCATAAATAATTTTGTAACGATGAGGCCTAAATAACTCATATTGCCAGTTAGCTATTTTTACCCGTTGCTCTATTCTCTCATTCTTTTGAGATTGCATGACTTCTTGTTTG
>JBPBQH010000042.1:0-14552 GCA_050954685.1 Janthinobacterium lividum
GAATTCTTCTATGGGAGCTAATAGTCTCAATAATTCATTCAATGAGGTGAGGAAATCTTTGCTTTGATTTTTTATACTTTCCTTTGCTTTTTCCCAAACTTTGTATAGCTCTCGCTCACAAGGAATAAAAAGATATCCTATATCTACTTTTTCTTCAGAAATCTCGGCTACTACAATATTTTTAACTCTTTTGTATACAGCTAGTAGGTTTTTGCCGTTATTAGTAGCCAAAAATTCCTTGAGAATATGTAAATTATATTGAGTTTCAACTATATTGTCCTGTACTCTTAAATCCAATAAGCAGTTAATTAGAGATACATCATATTCATTTTTAAAGTTAAATTTTATTCTTTCTTCAATAAATGATGTAACCTTTTCACTTAAAAGAGATTGATAATTAGCCAATGCACAATTTATTAATCCTTTGATACTAATTTCTAATTTGTTTTCTAAAATAGTTCTGATAATACCAAGGGCAAGTCTTCTTAGGGCGTAAGGATCTCTAGAACCGCTTAGTTGTTCGCCGGCAGATATCAACCCAGCTAAGCTGTCTATTTTATCAGCTATCGATAATAAAGCAGCAGTTTTGATTGGTACATCATCTAAAGGGCCCATCGGCTTGTAGTGATCTCTGATTGTCTTAGCGATTTCATAATCTAGGCCGTCATTCAAGGCGTAATAATATCCCATGATACCTTGCAATTCCGGGAATTCATTAACTACTTGACTAGCTAAATCGCTTTTGCACAGGCTAGCAGCTTTCAGTAGTAATTGATTGCCTGGTGATAAATATTTACAAATATTTACAATTCTACCAGTTTTATCTTTTAGATTACCCAGTTTTGCATGGAATATTATTTTTCCTATTTTTTGTAATCCTGATTCTAAAGTTACTGATAAATCTTGATTATAGAAGAACAATGCATCCGAAAGTCTTGCTGATAAAACTCTTTCATTACCATTTAAAATGGCTGACATATCAGTTTCGTCGGAATTACTTACGAATAAAAAACGAGCAGCAAATTTATCGTCCTTACTTAGCAAGCTAAAATATTTTTGATGAGTCCTCATTGATGCAGAAAGAATTTCAGAGGGCAAAGTAATAAACTCCTCAGAAATTTTTCCAATAACTGATTTTGGAAATTCTACCAGGCCGCATACTTCTTCTAGTAGTTGTTTATCATTCTTTATTTCTAAATTGTGATCAGCGGCTATTTTAGCCAGCTGCTCGGTTATCATATTTTGCCGCTCTACTCTATCGACTATCACATAATTTTTTCTTAGTAGATCGAGATAGTTTTTCCAGGAGTCTATTTGAATTTCTTTAGGAGATATAAATCTATGACCATAAGTAATATTATTAGCAACTAGGTGAGCAAACTTAATAGGCAATGTTTGGCCATTAAATAAACAAAGGATGTTCTTTAAAGGTCTCACCCATGCAACATCATATTTTCCCCATCGCATAGTTTTTGGCCAAATATGCTTACTGATTGTAGTAGGTAGAATTTCTTTTAGAAGGTTCTTAGTTTCCACTTGAGGCACTGACTTACTATAAACGTAGAAATATTGCTTATTTATCAATTTTTTAGACAGTATGCTTGCATCAATATTATGTGATTTGCAAAATCCTTCTATTGTCGATGCTACAGCATCTATCTTTGGTCCTTTAATTTCTACTTCTTTAGCCTTAATTAGCTCCGCTAAACCAGTTATGTGTATTGTAACACGCATTGCAGAGGATAGAACTTCAATTTTATCGAACGAGAGCTCATGGTCTTGGAGTGTTTTAGAAAAAATTTTAAAGTACGATTCTTCAGCGCTTTTCTGCATTAGTGCTGGTATTTCTTCGCTATATAATTCTAAAATCAATTCATGTGTTTTCATAAGACCTTTGATTCGAGTTCTAACCATTTCAGGCAACAAAGTTTTGTAAGATTTCGGACCCTCGCAATGTATGCCGCTCTTTCGGTAACACTAATCACTTTTCTTGCATCTAATATATTGAAGAGATGACTTGCCTTGAGAACAAAATCATATGCTGGAAGAGGCAAATCGTTAGTTATCAAGTCTACACACTGCTTTTCGTGATCTTTAAAATGTCTAAATACTATTTCGATATCAGCCAGTTCAAAATTAAATTTCGAGAATTGCTTCTCTGATTCGAAATCAACGTCACCATAGCTTAAAGCCTTATCTCCTGTTTGGCCATTCCAATCTATATTTTTTATTTCGTCGATATTCTGGATGTGCAAAGCAATACGTTCTAAACCATATGTTATTTCTCCAGGAACAGGGCTAAATTGAATACCTCCGATTTGTTGCATATACGTAAATTGGGACACTTCCATACCATTGCACCATACTTCCCATCCAAGTCCAGATGCACCAAGCGTAGGTGAGGCCCAATCGTCCTCCACAAACCTCATATCGTGGCTTTTGAGATCTATACCGATTTTTTCGAGACTTTTTAAATATAATTCTTGGATATTATCTGGCGAAGGTTTTAGAATAACCTGAAATTGGTAATAATGTTGGAGTCTGTTGGCATGTTTCGCATATCTGCCATCAGTTGGCCTTCTTGAAGGCTGAATGTAGGCAACATTCCATGGCTTATTTCCTAAACACCTAAGAACAGTCGCTGGATGGAAAGTCCCAGCCCCCATTTCGACATCGTAAGGTTGAAGAATTGCACAACCATAGTCTTGCCAATAATTTTGAAGCTCTAAAATAATTTGCTGAAAAGATAGTTTTTTCATAATACTCCTACAATCCATAATATCTTTAAAACGAAATAGTTTTTACCATATAAACCATATTACATTCATAATTATCTCTTGCTGCCAAAACACAAGCAGCTTTTATAAGATCGCTACCAATATTTCGAGAGTGGCACTCTTTAAAGAGAGCAAGCCAATAAATATCACTGTTATTAGAATAAGGAAAATCTACAGAAATAAGCCCTATATATTTAGATTCTAATTTTGCAGCAAGATTTATGCGCGAACGAACTCCAACTGCATAGTGCTCATTTACCTCTAGCAATCCGAAATATTCTGGTAAGTCTTCTGCAACATCACGACATAATTTTTCAGCTACGTCAGGAGATACTAGTTCTATTTTGACCATAAAATAATATTTTTAATTAATCATCACGCACGATATATCCACTTGAAGCAAGTTACATCAATGAGGCCGATTAGGTATACTTTTTAAGTATTTAGATATTTTAAGACGTATTATATATAGACGGATCAATATAGTCTAATATTTTCTCGGGCTAATTTTTCCTTTTACCGCTAATAACATTGTATTAATTATATTATGCAATCATATATTTAGTGTTTTCTATGACTTGAAGCTGGAGAGAAAAAATTACCTTGCATACCATCTATTTTGATATCAATCAAGAATTTTGCTATCTCGTCGTTTTCTACAAACTCGGCCACGGTTTTAACTCCTAATTCTTCTGAAATTTTAATAAGGCTTTCAACGAAATATTTGCTATGATGGCTACTAGTTATATTTCGTATGTAACTTCCATCTATTTTGACAATATCAATAGGCAAATGTTGAAGCTGCTTATAAGAAGTAAAGCCTGCGCCAAAATCATCAAGGGCAATCCTACAGCCAAAGCTATGCAACCTGTTGATAAATAATTTAGTTCTTTCATAATCATTATTCAATGTAGTTTCTGTTATTTCTACTATTAATCTGTCTGAAACCTGATATTTTTTGAGTAAACTCTCAGCTATCTCGAGCATATTATCATCCATTACTCCAAAGTTAGAGATATTAACTGACAGGCTTATATCGTTAGCATTGTTGAGCTCCTCAACTGCCATTTTGAAAACTGTTTGATCTACTATATTTATTAGTCCTTTATTTTCTGCATCAGAAATTAAGGGGCCTACAGAAATCAAGATACCGTCATTACTTGGAATTCTTAGTAAACACTCATAATAGGCAATATTACCTGTTTTACGGTCAATTATTGGCTGATATACAAATGCATGTGTTTTATTGACAAGTGCTCTTCTTAGTTGATTCAATCTTTCGTTACTAGATTTGATAATTAGAGGACTATGAATTATCTGATCATACTCATAATAGTAGTTTTGATTTTTACTGATAGCAACAATGCCAATCAGCATATTATATATTTCAGCTGCTCGGTTAGTGTTATCTGGAAAACTTATTGTGGCTATTTGGCAATTCATATAAGCCGAAGGTACATCATCATTGATATATAATTGGGATTCGGTATATAATTTATGTACTAGATGCCTAAGAAGTTCTAGTCCTATCTTAGGAATAACTACTACAATTTTGTTATGATCAATTTGATTAAAAATTTCATTGCTATAAAGGCTACATGTTTTGCGAATAATCTTATTTAAGTCATCAATGATTAACTGAGCTGACCCTAAAATTGCGCAGAGTTCATCAAAATTAATAAGTTTAATTAATATACAATAGCCTGTTGCGATTTTATCTAGCTGTGCCTGAATGTTAATTAGTTTAGCTTCTAGATTTATCATGACAATCCGTTAGGTGTTTATTAAATGAAATTAGCTTCTAATAAGCTTGCTTATTTGAATATGCTATTTATATACTGTTTAATTATAATTTAGGGTACTAAAAATGACAAGAATTGATCGTATAAAGCAAACATTAAGTGTCTTAAAACCACAATATCTTGAAGTAATAGACCAGACCCCGAATCATGTAGGGCATCTGGGACAAGATGGCTCGCTTGAGACTCACATTACTCTCAAAATAGTTTCTAGTAGCTTTGATAAGATGCTTTTGATAAAACAGCATAAAATTATCAATGATATGTTAAAGGAAGAATTTGATAGTGGACTACATGCTTTATCTATTAAAATCCTAAAAGAAATTCCTGAGTTTCAAAGGTAACTATTTTCTGAAGTTTGATCATATCGATTATTATTTCTAATCAATATCTCCACTCATAGTGGAAAATATTGACTAATTTTTTATTGCATGGTAATTCTTTTTTAAGTATTATAAATAATTATATAAATTTTCAAAGGTACCTATAATGGAAAATACATATACTCAGCTTTTTGATTTTATACAATCTCATTGTAATCCTGAACATATGATGAATTCAATGAAGAATAACTCGGCGATCGATCTTTCTTCATTGACTGAAGCAGCAAAAAAAAGTGCGCAAACGATGACTTCAGCTAATCAACTTGCAGCAGAAAGTCTGCAATCTGTTGTCAAAAGAACGACAGAAGTCTATCAAAACAACGCTTCTGAGATGCTTAATGTAATCAAAGATACCTCCTCATTATCCAATCCTGAGCAAGCTAGAATTCGTCAAGAACAGTATATTAAATCTTGCCTCTCAAGTTCTATTAGTAACGCCAAGGAAATAGTTGATATTATCTCAAAATCTTCAATGGAAATATTTGACGTAATAGGCCACAGTGTCACTGAAAATATTGATAATATTTTCAATAAAACCAAAGAAAAAATGTCCGAAAAAAATATTTAATTAGTGGAGTTGAAAAACTTTAAATTATCAAGACTTTTGATAGAGTAATTTCTTCACAATTGCTTTATCAAAGATTTGCTTAAGGCAAGTGCTAACATTGAGAGCAAATAATCTTTTTCCTATTGCTTGCAAATTGTGTGTAAGCTTTGCTTGAAAAGCGTAATTATTGTTACTATGATCAGGCAAAACTTATAGTTAGATTTCATGGACGATAGATTTTACATAACAACTCCGATATATTACGTAAACGACGTTCCCCATATAGGACACGCTTATACTACAGTCGCATCCGATGTTATCGCAAGATTTATGCGTTTGGCTGGTAAGAAAGTAATGTTTCTAACTGGCACAGATGAACACGGACAGAAGGTTGAGAAAGCAGCTCTTAGGATGAATATTAGTTCTCAAAGTTTTACAGATCAATTATCTGAAACTTTTAAGAATCTTATGACTACTATGAATATTTCAAATAATGATTTTATACGTACAACAGAAAATAGACATAAAATAGGAGTTGCAGCGTTTTGGCAAAAATTGATTGGTAGTAAAGATATTTATCTAGGAAAATATAATGGATGGTATTCAATCAGAGATGAAGCTTTTTACAACGAATCTGAACTAATAGCTGCGGGTGTTGCACCAACTGGTGCTCCAGTTGAATGGATTGAAGAGCCTAGCTATTTTTTTGCTCTTTCTAAATGGCAAGGTAGGCTTCTAGATTTTTACCAAAATAACCCAGATTTTGTAAAGCCACAATCAAGATATAATGAAGTTATTAGTTTTGTTAAAAGTGGGCTCACTGATCTGTCGGTTTCTAGGACTAGTTTTGACTGGGGAGTAAAAGTTCCAGGAGATGATAAACATATAATTTACGTTTGGCTTGATGCTTTAACTAACTATATTTCTGCACTAGGTTATCCGAACGAGAAGGATAATTATAGTAAATTTTGGCCAGCAGATGTACATATAGTTGGCAAAGATATTTTGCGATTTCATGCAGTATATTGGCCGGCTTTTTTAATGGCAGCTGGGCTTGAGTTACCAAAATGCATAATGGCCCATGGGTGGTGGACCAACGAGGGGCATAAAATATCCAAATCTCTTGGTAATGTAATAGATCCCAATGAACTGGTTAAAGAGTTTGGCTTAGATCAAGTACGTTACTTTATGATGAGAGAAATAAATTTTGGTAGCGATGGAAATTTTAGCCGCTACAGTCTAGTAAATAGAGTTAATAGCGAACTATCGAATAAAATAGGAAATTTGCTACAACGTACTCTATCTCTTGTGGTTAAAAATAATAATAATAAAGTACCAAACGTAGATGATAATTTTATAAATTCTGCCTACGAATTACCTATAATTGAAAGCACTATGAAAATAGTGGAAAGAAATAAATATTTAATGAATAAGTTTGAAATTAATTCTGTACTTGATAATATTTTATCTATAGTAGAAGAAGCAAATTCTTATATAGATCAGCAAGCACCTTGGCGCCTTAAAACAGAAAATCCTCAAAAAATGCTTGAGGTATTATATGTTTTATTGGAGATCTTAAGGCTAGTTGCAATAATGCTGCAACCTTTTACGCCGCATAGTGCAGCTAAAATGCTCGAGCAGCTTGGAATAGCGAATAACCAACGCAACTTCATTCATTTAAATAGAATTTATGCTATAAAGCCCGGCAGCGATATAGCAGCCCCCTATCCTATATTTTCAAGGATCGAACATGTTGATTGATTCCCACTGCCATCTTGATATTCTATCTAAGAGTGAAGATTTACAAGAAGTAATTAAGCGTGCAGAAGCTAGCGAAGTACGTCTTATGCAAACCATTTGTACCAAGCTTAGTGATGTAGCAAAAATCATTCAAATTTCCGAAAATTTTGATAATGTTTATGGTTCTGTGGGCGTTCATCCTAACGAAGTCAATACAAATGAAATGGTGGATTATAGAGATTTGATCGATATAGCAAAGCATCCTAAGATCATAGGATTTGGTGAAACTGGATTAGATTATTATTATGAAAAAAATTCTAAAGAGTTACAGGTTATATCTTTTATAGAACATATCAAAGCTTCGCAGATTCTTCAGCTTCCAGTTATTATTCATACTCGAGACGCAGAAGATGATACATTAAATATTCTAAAAGATGAGATGAACAACTCAAAATTTCCTGCTTTAATACATTGCTTTACTGCTTCTAAGGAATTTGCTCGACAAGTGCTTGATCTGGGCATTTACATTTCTATTTCTGGCATAATAACATTTAAAAATGCTAAAGAGCTACAAGAGATAGTAAAATTCATACCTATCGATAGACTTCTAGTAGAGACCGACTCTCCTTATCTTGCGCCTGTACCTATGAGGGGTAAGCAAAATGAGCCAGCTTTCACAAAATATGTAGCTCAATATATAGCAGAGTTAAAAAATATTGAAAAAAATAAACTATATACAGCAACTACAGCTAATTTTCTTACATTATTCTCTAAGTGTAATAGAATAAGCTAGCTTCAAATTTCCTGAGCTGGCAGAATTGATTAGTTATATCTTGATCTATTTAATGTAAGTATTATTCGTAAAGAATAGTTAAGCAGCAATTTAGTTATTTTCCTTTCTAGAATACATTTTAGACTAGTGATATTCTTCTTTTAATGTCAGATTATTTTATTTTTTCATAGTAATAATATATTACTATGGTGACATTTAGTAACATATTATTATAATTATATTGCGAACCTAAAAACAAACTAAAAAATTTAATGATAAAAAGATACTGATTAAAATGTTAATTTACACTAAATTAATGATTTTGATATCACTATCAGCTTGCGTTATCAAGCGTACAAATTATGACCTAGAAATCAATTATAACAATGGATTATGCTATGGCTCAATAGCAAATAAGCAATATAAATGTACTGTCGGACAGAAAGGATTAAGCGCGAACAAAAAAGAAGGGGATATGACAAGCCCTGTGGGCGTATTTCGCTTACGAGAAGCTTTTTATAGAGCAGACAAATTTAGTGAAAAACCTGTAACTTCCACAGCTATTCGTGAGCTAACACCTAACGATGGAGTGATGATGTGAAGGACTCATCGTACAATAAGCTTGTAGATTTGAGCAAATTTTACTTAAAAATCAGTCATGAAAAGCTTTATAGAAATGATGATTTAATAATTGTGGTAGGTTATAATGATAATCCTATTATAGCAGGTAAAGGGAGCGCTATTTTGTCCATATTGCATGAGAGAATCACAGTGGTACACTTGGATGTATAGATCACTCTCCAAAAATGATCTACTCAAAATAATGACTAAATTAAGTAATAAGAGTAATCTATTTATAAAAAGCATGTCTGATTGACTTTGTATTCTATTTTAGAATAAGTTTAAACTTTTGCTATAAATGATGTACTAGAATTAAAGGATCAAGAGATTGTTCAAGACCTCACCTATCTTCCTACTATTTAGGAGCCTGAGATAGCTGTCAAGAAGCAAAGCATTGTAGATGTGTTATGCGTTTTGAGAAAGGTGAGCAGATAATCGTGTAGATGCAAGTATCACCTCAAGCTGGCCTTCCAGAAGAGAGCGCAGCATTATGCAGCTACAGCTTATTGACGTCAGCTGAATAAAGGCAAGGAGCCAGGGGCTAGATACAAAGACTTGAAGGCCGTGATCTTTATTGCGATTAGTGATCATGTTGTATTCCCAGATAAAATAGCATACAAATCTGATCATATCATCTTAGATAAAGAGACTTACGCCCATGAATTGCAAGGCTTCTCATTTACTTTTATTGAGCTACCTAAGTTTAGGATCACTGATATAATTAGAGGCCGTCTCCTTAATTCCTGCTCCCTAAACTAAGGTGGACAAGGGTTTCGGAGAATTCAATTTGTTATTTTCGTGTTTAATACTTTGAGTTGCATCCAACCTTCCAGTTTTACTAATTAATACTTTGTCCAGATCCATTCCTCTACAAACTGCCCACAAAGCTAGAATTGGATAGACAATCAGTAACATAAACTATAATTTATAGTGATTGGACAGAGTGTATTAAGCCCACTACGAATTTATTTGCTTTCAAAATGGCTTCCATATGAGGAGATATTCCCACATTTAGATCCTCATATTTTATCAACTATAATAAGTGATTTAAAAATTTCTCATTATCATCAGAAGATCTTAAGTATATTGACTTTTTATGCACATTTATATATAACTTGTACATACGAAAACAGAATCAAACCATTATGAAACCTATAACATCAATTTCATGTCTACTCTTGACTGGATGTGTTAGTAAATCTCACCCGAAAATGCTTAGTTTTACACCTGCAAGTGTTGTAGGAGATCAGATATCAAACAATGTGAAAATACAAGCTTTTACACCACAGGCAGTACTTTGCAGATGGTGCTAATACATCAATATCTATAAATCCATATACTGGTGAGACAGGACAAGCTAGAAAGGGAACAGTTGCAGCAACGTTGAATAATGTAGCAATGCTTAACAAGATGCTTATATCAAATGCTCCACAAGAAGATATTCAAGCCGTGTCAAATGAAGTTAAAAAACTATTGCCATCGCTCAAAGTTATTGGTGTTTTTGATTTATTTAATATAGAGGAATGGTTAAATACAAATAATCAGCCAGGAAGAATATTAGTTGTCACTTTATATCTTCAGCAGTATCCAAGTTTACTGACTGGCGATATTAAAAATTCTTTAAGAAATATTGTCGCTGTTACTAAATTTAATATTTTGAAAAATGAAATTGATAAAATCAAAATATAATTTTATAAAATTTATTCAACAGATTTTTTCGAAATTCAATTTTGATTAGACTTGGTAATGATCTTCCGATATGACACATAGTGTGCTAAGGAAATACATAATAGAGTTCTTACGTTCACACATATACAATATTTCTAGGGTGTGTGATCAATTAGGAAAAAGCTAAAAATAACATATATTAGGTATAAATAAAAAAGTTTATTATATGCTTACTCAGCATCTTCTTTCCCTGTAAAAGCTTCAGCATCCTGAGCATCTAGTAACTTCCTCAAATCTTGGCAACCACCGATAAACTTTTTATCTATAAAAATATAAGGGACAGTAAATTGATTTGTTTCTTTTTGTAATTTTTGCTGCAGATCTACATTTCCAGTAAGATCTATCTCTTCATATGATATACCTCTTGATTCTAATAAAGTTTTGGCATCTATACAAAAAATACAACTGGGTTTAGAATATATTACTGCTTGCTGATGAGTTGCTTTTACCTTTTTGACCTGCAAGTCCTGATTATACATTTTGTAGAAGAAAATTATTAATAAGACCGTAATAAAGGAGTAAAGCAATTTTGACATTTTAATTTAGAGTAAATATATTAATTATTTGCGATAATAATGACTCTCAATCAGAATGTCAATATTCGAGGGGATTTTACCAAGGGAGTGAGATAAATCATCCCCCTTCATTTAGGTTGCAATCTAATACATGTCACTAATTCTTCAATTCGTAGTTATATAAGTTAGAATTTTATTTTTTAGTATACTACAAAGTAGTAAAGTTAGTAATTATCAATTTGATAAGTTGGGGAGTTGTGTTGATGCTATCAAAAAACTTAGAAGCTACTATTCGTAAAGCCCTCTCTTTAGCATATAAATATCGCCATGAGTTTGCTACTTATGAACATCTACTGATAGCTTTATTAGATAACTTAGAAGTAAGAAAATTATTTAAGTATTACGACATTAATATTGCAGTTATGTTTGATGAGTTATTACATTATTTGGAGCAAGATTTAAAAGAACTAGTTACTAAAAAACTAGTTGAGGCAAAACCAACTGCAGGTTTTCAAGGAATGATAAAAAGAGCAACAACTCATAGTGAAGCTAAGGGGAACAAACTTGTTGAGGCTTTGCATGTGCTAGCTGAGTTCTTTACCGAGCAAGAATCTTACGCACAAGATTGTCTAAGACGTATTGGCATCACTAAGCAAGCTATATTTGACTATTTAAATTTAAGTGTTATAAGAGAAATTAAGGGAATAAAAAAGAGCCCTTCCTCGAAGTTAGATTTTCCGATCTCTTTTGAAGATATTTCCCCGTTAAGTGATGATCTAGATGCTAAGGAAAGTTCTATAAAATCTGAAAGTCTTAAATCTGTTGAACTCCTATCAGCTTTGGATAATTATTGTACAAATTTAAATTCGAAAGCAAGTGATGGAGACGTTGATTGTTTGATTGGGCGCCAAAAAGAAGTACAACGAACTATAGAGATATTATGCCGGAGGAGAAAAAATAACGCCCTATTAGTTGGAGAGCCAGGAGTTGGAAAAACAGCTATAGCAGAAGGCTTAGCATTAAGAATAGCTAGAGGGAACGTACCAGAAATCTTGAAAAAATTTATTATATATTCTTTAGATATTGGTAGTCTAATAGCAGGCACTAAATATAGAGGAGATTTTGAAGACAGAATAAAAAAGATTCTTACTGCGCTTAAATCCCAGCCAAATGCTATCTTATTTATTGATGAGATTCATACTATTATAGGTGCTGGATCAACCACCTCTGGTTCGCTTGATGCTAGTAATTTGCTAAAGCCGGCCCTAAGTCAGGGAGAATTGAGATGTATTGGTTCTACAACCTTTAAGGAGTATCATAACCATTTTGAGAAGGATATGGCCTTAGTGCGTCGTTTCCAAAAAATCACTGTTAGCGAACCAGATGAACATGTTACTTTAGATATTTTAAAAGGCCTCAAAGGTTACTACGAAAAGCATCACCACGTCAAATATGAAGATGCCTCGTTAGTTGCAGCAATTACGTTATCTGAGAGATATATTAAGGATAGAAATCTTCCAGACAAAGCTATAGATCTTCTAGATGAGGCAGGAGCTAGGAAAAAAATCTCTAAAAAATCGAGTAGATTAACTCTTATTACTGTCAGAGATATTGAAGAACTAGTAGCATCTATTGCGAATGTCCCTCAATCTACAGTATTGATAGATGATATTCAGCAACTAAAAAAATTAGAACATAATTTAAAGAGCAATATTTTTGGTCAGGACGATGCTATATCAGAACTTTGTAATAGTATAAAATTATCACGTGCCGGACTTAAAAAGACATCTAGACCTACGGGATGTTATTTGTTTTCTGGAGCTACCGGGGTAGGGAAAACTGAACTTGCTAAACAACTAGCTAAATTTTGTAATATGGAACTCATCAAACTTGATATGTCTGAATATGCTGAGAGCCATTCTGTGTCTAGATTGATCGGTAGCCCTCCTGGATACGTTGGCTTTGATCAAGGAGGCCTATTAACCGAGGAAGTAGCGAATAATCCTTACGCAGTAGTTTTATTTGACGAAATTGAAAAAGCTCATCCAGAAATATATAATCTTTTATTACAGGTAATGGACGAAGGTAAATTGACTGATACAACCGGCAAGTCAGTAAGTTTCGACCATACAGTTATTATTTTAACCACTAATATTAGTGCTCAAGAGCCCGCCAAAAATTCAATTGGTTTCAATAGGAGTGATCTTAAACAACAATATGCATCAGATGCTATCTATCGAATTTTCAGTCCAGAATTTAGAAATAGACTTGACAATATTATTATTTTTAATCCTCTCAATCCAGTGGTCATTGATATGATAATCGATAAAAATCTTAAACAATTAGCAATACAATTAGCTGAAAAAGGCGTGAAGATTTCATTAGATAAGGCAGTAAAGAAGTTCTTAGCAGATAGTTGCACGGCCCAAGAAAACGGTGCAAGAGTTTTAGACAGAATAATTGATACTCAAATAAAGCAAAAAATTGCTGATGAGATTCTTTTTGGTAAGCTCAAAAAAGGAGGTAATATTCTAGTCAGATTTGACGATAAAGTGAATAAGCTAAATTTTAAATTTGTCAGCAGCATCAAACACAAAGAAGTATTACAGACCGCATTTGTTTAAAGCATTAATTATTCTCTTGACAAATCTGGCGGAAAGCTGTTATCTAATACTTTCAAAATTCTAAATAAACAAGGATAATTATTGTGAAAACTTATTCTGCAAAACCATCAGAAATTGAAAAGAAGTGGTGGGTAATAGACGCTCGAGATGTTATCCTTGGAAGACTTGCAGCTGAGGTAGCGAAAATTCTAAGAGGTAAGCACAAACCTACATTTACTCCTCACATGGATTGTGGAGATTACGTCATTATTATTAATGCTAAAAATGTTCACTTAACTGGGAACAAATTAGATAGGAAAGATGGTAAAATCTACTATCGTCATACAGGTTTCCCAGGCGGAATTAAAGAAACTACTGCTGGCAAAATTCTTGAAGGAAAATATCCAGAGAGAATTATCAAAATGGCAGTTCAAAGAATGCTAACTCGTAACGTTTTGAGTAATAAACAAATTGGTAATTTACATGTATATGCCAGTACAGAACACCCTCACAGCGCACAAAAGCCTGAGCCTTACGACTTCGCAAGTATGAATAATAAAAACACAAAGAATAGTAAATAATTATGGCTAAATTAAAAGTAAAAAATCCTACCACAGCTGTAACTAAAAAAAACAAACTATCTTCCCCTTTATCTAATAAGCTGATTAAAGATACACCTCAAGCTTATGGAACAGGACGAAGAAAAAATGCAATAGCTAGAGTGTGGGTAAGGCCAGGCAGTGGTATTATATCAGTGAATAAAAGAATAGTAGATTCATATTTTTCTCGTGAAGCTCACGTAAAATCTATCATGGCTCCTTTCGCTGCTACAAATTCTAAAGGCCAATATGATATAATTTGTACTGTCAAAGGTGGTGGACTATCTGGACAAGCCGGAGCTATAATACATGGTGTTGCTAGAGCCCTGGATATATTAGTTCCTGATTTTCATCAAGCTTTAAGGCAAGGTGGATTCCTAACCAGGGACTCAAGAGTAGTAGAGCGTAAGAAATACGGTAAACACAAAGCACGTAAAAGTACTCAATTCTCTAAACGTTAATATTTTA
>JBPBQH010000094.1:0-14132 GCA_050954685.1 Janthinobacterium lividum
TATGATATCGTTAGCAGTGCTGCTAAATAAACTTAGTATAAACCAAGTTATAGCAATAAAATAGGAATGCAATCTCATTGTTAATATTCCGTGAAATTTGCTAAGGAATATAAACAGTTTAACGCAATTTTTCAAATGGTAATTTATGTGACAATTATCACATAATCTAATGCTAGGGTAGTAGAGTTATAAACTCACCACCATTTCCTGAGTGACTAGAAACTAACTAATATATATTATAAATCAAAACTTAAATAAAGAATTACTCGTTATGTCTAAATTGTTGAAGATTTCTAGAGCTATTGCATTTTCTTGGTTGATACTTGCTAATCTAACTAGTTTGGCATCCAAACAGAAAGATAGTAGCGAAATTAATTATTATGAAGAAGAAGGTAAAATACTATTTAGATTAAGAGTATACGGAGTTAAGACAAGCTCGAAACAAAAAGGCTTGCCACTTTCTACTTCTTCAGCTCCTATTCCAATAGGGACACTACTTGAAAACGGCTTTGGTGCAGACGGCTCTGCGTCTATATTTTTTACAGATAATATAGCTGCAGAATTATCTGTAGGTGTAAATGTCCTGAAAGTAAAATCTTCCACTATAAGTAACATTGCCAACAACTATAATGGCGGTACGATTTATGGGAAGAGAAGAGATTTATATATGATGCCTGTGGCTGTAACCGGTCAATATCACGTAGCGCCCTTTGGAGCAATAAGACCCTATCTCGGTGTCGGCTATCACGGTGCCTATAATTTTACTAGACTTAAGGAATTTAAGATAAGCAATGGTCACGGAGGAGTTTTTCAGCTCGGCACCGATTTTATAGCGAATGATGATACCACAGTTAATTTTGATATTAGACAGTTTCTGTTAAAAACAAAGATCAGTTACAAAAGTAATGTAACGGGTAGCAAAAATGTTTCTTCGAAAATGAAAATCAATCCGTTAATAATTTCTGTAGGAGTTGGGTTTGCGCTATAATAGCAAAACTTTGCTCAAAGAACCTGAGACTGCAAAAAACTATTGACGATATTTTTATTTAAGCATAATCTCTGCCTCGGTGGTTGTGCAGTTGCAGGAAGATTCTTTCTGAGGAAAGTCCGGACTCCATAGAGAAATAACACTGGGTAATAACCAGCAAGGAATTAACCTTAGGGAAAGTGCCGCAGAAAATAAACCGCCATTTATGGTAAGGGTGAAAAGGTGTGGTAAGAGCGCACCGGTAACTTGGTAACAAGTTGCGCATGGTAAACCCTGTTAGGAGCAAAATCAAATAGATATGACATGAATTTCGATTCCTGAGTTTCTCTAGTCAGATGTCGTACGGGTAGATTGCTTGAGGCTAATAATCATATTAGTCCTAGATAAATAACTGCAATAGTTAGAACTATACAGAATCCGGCTTATAGACCACCCAAGATTATTAGCTCAATTTACTCTAATTGTTATATAAAAATACATTAATCTTAGCAAATTAGACAAAAATATACGGCGAAACTTGTTAGATCCCATGGAAGAGGAGCATTAATAAAAACTACTTATGATAAAACTATACCACTATCCTATTTGTCCCTTATCTCGCCAAGTTAGAGTAATTCTAAAAGAGCTTAATTTAATGTTTAGTATTGTTAAAGAAGATTATTGGCTAAATAATGAAGAGTTTCTAAAAATCAATCCAGCTGGCACTTTGCCAGTTCTCATAGAGCTATCAAATCATACTATATCTGGCATATATCCTATAATTGAATATTTGGATGAAAAATACCCAAATCTCCGTTTGATGGAAGGTGATCTAATCACAAAATCCGAGATTAGGAGATTATTTTACTGGTTTAATGATAAATTTTGTAAAGAAGTCACTAATATTTTGATTGATGAGAAAGTAATACGTTTAATATCTGGAATTGGTAGTCCTAGAACTGAATATATTAAAATAGCAAAAAATAATCTAATCGTACATTTAAATTATTTATCCAATCTGCTGCAGATAAGAGGAATGCTATCTTGTGAGCGCCTAACAATCGCCGATATCGCTGCTGCTTGCCAAATCTCAGTGATAGATTATTTTGGTGAAATTAACTGGAATAATTGGCCGTTAGTTCAACTTTGGTATTCTGCAATAAAGTCACGTCCGAGCTTCAGACCTATTTTGCAGGACTACGTGCCTGGCTTTACACCGTCTAGTACTTATGCCGATTTAGATTTTTAAAACGCTATCTAGCCTTGATAATCTATAGTACCGATGATCTATAGTACATTTTTTGCATAGCTGATCAAAAAATTTCAAAAAAATTTAATATATAGTTATAAGATTAACTAATTTTTAATAAGCTTGATCGAATACTATAAATAGTATGATATTCATCATATTTAGAAACTTTATTTATAGGTAAAATATTTATGTCTAAAAGTGCAATTCTGAATCAAGAGTTAAGAAGAGAAATAAATAGTCACAAACAAAAGCATATGCTAGCGGATGGCATCACTGATATTGCAGAATCATTTAAAAAAGTTTTCAATGGAGTTGTTAAAAAGAAGGTTGCTACTCATGCTTCTGCAATTCAGCCAAAGACTGAACAAACTAACTCTACTTTTGCAGATAAAATTATCGATCCTGTTATAAAGGAAAGCGTCAATAATGATCCTCATTCTGCAATGATAAAAGATCTCATAAGCCAGATCACCCCCAGCTTAATAGCTTCCATTGACGCAGCAAACAAAAGTTCTATTATAAGTAATTCGTCCCCAATAGCTAGTCCAATATCTTCACCAGCTAATTCGCTTTTAAATCCAGTAATTAACGAAACAGTTAGAGTGGAGATAAATAAGCACCCTTTCAAAGATGCAATCAAAGCAAATATTAATAATTTTGTCAAAGAGTTCTTGCCTATGATTCAAGATTTTATTAATAAAGAATCAGGAATCGTAGCTAATAGTACAGAAAAATTTATTGAGAGCAAGATTAAAGGGCAGCAAGGAGAAGAAATAGCTAAAATGGTCTCGAATACCTTGTTAGTAACAGGTCAATTTGCTAGTGAAGCCTCTTCCTCTTCAACTAAACTTATTGATTCCGAAACAAAAGATAAGATAGATAACCATCCATTCCGAGATATAATATCACAATTTCTTAACAATGTTGTACCGAAATTATTACAACTTGTAAGTAAAATTATAATTGTCGGAGGAGAAACAGGGGGTAAATTTATAGAAGGAGTGGTTGAAAAATCTATACCAGGAGATACAGGAAAAAAGATCGGTACAGCCGTTGAGAACGCAATAGAGGACGTATCTCATAAATTAGCTGATAATATATCTGCTATGACAATACATGAAGAACACACAACAATGATATTAGGAGCTGACATCCACCATAGCTAATCATAACTAAGAATTGTAAATTTGATTGTTTAAGGTCAGAGAAGAGTTTGAATTGATAGAAAAATCGGTTCAAACTCTTCTAACTATTGTTAGTAAATACTTCCATTAATAATATTTTCATACTCACGACTTAAAGCTCTAACGGCAAATATCCACACTAAGGCTATAATAAAGAATATTCCTGCAAAATACGGAGTAGCTTGAGCAAAACTAAAAGAGGGCAGTAACATGAAGAATGTTGACTGAATTATACCACCACCCGACTTGCCAAATCTTCCTCCAACAACTTCCACAGCAGCTTGGCCTTTAGTCCTAAGCTCACCATCTAAAGGAATATATGCCATATTTTTTGTAGCATCGAAAAGGGAGTATTTCGTCGATTTCGCTAGGACCTGCTGTATAGTTCCAAGCATCACAGCCATAACTAGAGGAGTCGCAGTAAGAAAACCGGTAAGATACATAGCAATAGTATTATCAAAGAAGATGAATGTGAAGAAAGCGCCTCCTGTCACTAACATCATTAAAGGAGTAAGCATAGCTGCAGTTTTCCATGATACTTTTCTTAGTATATTACTGCCAACTATCATGAATAATATAGCTGTCATTCCCTGATATCCTTGGAACTCACCCATGAATTTTGTGTAAGCGGTAGCAGTAGGGTAGAGTTGTTGAATCTTAGACTTCCAGACGCCCTCTATAAGATTAGTAGAAACACCGTAAGCTAAGACAAGTAGTGCTATAAGGCCTAAATATCTTGAGCCCAGAATTATTTTGAAGCTTTCACTCAAAGATAATTTGGCTTTTTTCTTCTTGTTCTTTTCTTCTTTGGGTTCATATAATTTAGGATCAGTAAGGACTTTATCATTTATCCATTTATATAATAATATCACGCCTACGCCACTAACTATAATAACAAGGAAAAGAGGTAAAAATTTTATCTCCTGAGATACTATAGCCATATTTTCACTTAATGAGAGTGATATTACTAAGCCAGCTAAAGGCAGAGATAGATTGGCTAACATACCAAACATAGAATAAAAACGCTTTGCTTCATCGGTCTTAGTAATTTGGTTTGCAAACTGCCAAAACAGAAGGCTTAGCATCATACTCCCCCAAAGTTCTGCCATAGCGTAGAAAGTAGCAAAACTCCATTTACCAAATATACGGATAAACCATTTAAAGTTTGGATATTGCTGAGCAAGCCTTTCTATTGTTTCAGGATGTGGATGAACAAGGTCAGGATTAGGATAAAAAACAAAAGCAAATAATACAAAATACCCAAGGAAGAAGGTTGTTACAGTGTAAAAAACACCCTTGGGACTAAGAACATCACATAATTTGATATATAAAACCATCGAAAGTAGTGCGATAGGCAATACAATGTAAGTTTTGAGAAAACTGATGGCTTCAGGCCCAATTTCGGTTACCACGAATCCATCTTTGATAGATCTTAGAGTTGAATAATTTAATAATATGCAAAACATCATAGCTGCCATTGGCAGAAATTTTTTGTTTTCATGCCATTCAATAGGCCAAATTATTCTTCTCAAAGATGAAAAAATACTTCCGCTTGCTAAATCACTCATACGCCCATAAATATAATAATACTAATCGAGCTTGGAATATATATTGGATCCTCAAAAAAGTCAATCTAAATTAGTTAATTTTCTTTTACTCTAATCATAATTTGAGAGTGATAGTTATCCAAGAACCTTTACTAATAATATCTATTACTTTAAATCCAGATTTGCAGAAACAATTTGTGACTTCGTCCGCTTGATAGTCTAAAAATCCTGAAAGAATAATGTATCCTCCAGGATTCAGCGCAGATTTAATCTGGCTAGATAAGCCAATTAAAGGATTAGCTAATATATTAGCTACGATAAGATCAAATTTTAACTCGAAATATTGTTCTACAAGAATATTATCTTCAGAATTAATATAGAAATTAACCTTGGAATCGTTGAAATTGCCATTTTCACAAGCTATCTTTACTGCTACTTCCTCAATGTCGCAAGCAAAGACATTTGCTAAGGGCCAGATGTGCTCGGCAACAAAACTTAGTATACCCGTGCCAGTTCCCAGATCTAGTATGCTGATGATTTTAGAGTCTGATAATTTTGTAAGCGCTTCAACACATGATATAGTAGTGGCGTGATCACCTGTGCCAAAAGCTCTAGACGCGTTAATATATATTCCAATCTTATCTTCTGGACATAATTCTCGATGGATCTCAGCGCTGATGAAAAATTTTTCTGTTTCTATAGGTTTTAGTTGCCTTTGATAGAGTTCTACCCAATCACAATCTTCAATTTTCTCAAGATTAATGGGAGCATATATTTTGATATTCTTGCATTTGGTAAATTCCTCTAGTAAAGAACTAATATGTGTGATATTTGGCTCTACTTTTAAATAAAAACTAATATTCCATACGTCTTCTGGTTTAGATTCTATTGTTTGCGAAAATGATTCTTCTGTGCTTATACTTAAGACATCTTCACCAAAATGATCTGTCAGTAATTGCTCAAAAATTTCTATGTGTTTAAAATTTATTTTGAAATCGATTCTGTAAGTAACTTTCGATTGACTAAAAGGGTTATTCATAGTTAATAATATAATATTAAAATAATATGGAGGTTTTAAGTGATAAAAAGGAAAACTATTACTATAATAATCAGTGCATGTATACTTAATACTAGTGCTCTAGCTATAGAAATTGCTGAGCTAGCGCCTGAGCCTGCAATGCCAACAATAACTCAAACTACTACTAAGATAACTGCTCAAACAGTAGATCAAAACACAGAATCTCAAAAAGTGGTAGACGAGTATAAAGCTTACGTAGCAATCATTAAACCAGAAATTCGTGATGAGATTATTTCTTTTAGAAAAGAAGTTGCTAAACTTAATAAACAAAAACGCGAAACATATCAGAAGTTGTCTCAAGAAGCACAGAAATATCTAGAAGAAGAGAGAAAGTTCAAGAAAAAGCTACCTGTAAATCAAAAGAAGATGATCGGTATACCAGGCTCAAGTCAAGATACAAATCTATCAGATTAATTACTATTATAGGAGCTTAACTGAGTTGACATAAACTATCAGTGACAGCTCAATTTTACGGAACAAAATTTTATCGCGAAATGCTAATTTTAGGAGAATAAAATGCAGACTCAAGTATTCGTAAGTAAGGTCGCACCAGACTTCACAGCTAAAGCAGTTATGCCAGATAACAGCATAGAATCAGAATTTAATTTAAGACATTACGTTAAAGGACATAAATGCGTCCTTTTCTTTTATCCACTAAACTTTACTTTTGTATGTCCTTCTGAAATTATAGCCTTCGGTAATAGACTGGCTGAATTTACTGCACGAAATACGAAAGTAATTGCTATCAGCGTCGATTCACAATTCGCGCATCTAGCTTGGAAAAACATGGAGTACAACAGAGGCGGAATAGATAATATACAAATTCCTATGGTATCAGATCTCAATAAAGAAATTTCTAAATCATATAATGTCTTAAATGATGACGGAGTTAGTCTTCGTGGTACATTTTTTATTGATACTAATTTTGTTACTCGCCATATTTTGGTTAATGATTTAGCTATCGGTAGGAATGTCGATGAAACTCTAAGAATTATTGATGCTCATGAATATCATACAATAAATGGTGAGGTTTGCCCAGCTGGATGGCAAAAGGGCGATAAAGGTATATTTCAATCTCGTGATGGAATAAGTGATTACCTTGCTTCAAATGCCGAAAAATTATAACTAATTAGAAATAATGTTGAAGGAGTTTTTTCTAAATAAGCCACCTTGCTTGAATTACTCTGAAGAAGTTATCGATATTTTAAAACTAATTAGAAGTGAAAATATAGGACCAATAACTTTCTTAAAGCTAATAAAAACATTTGGTAGTGCTAAGTCAGCTTTAGAAAATATCGAAGAACTTTCAATCAACGGTGGATACCAAAAACCAATAAAAATTTATAGCAGAGAGAGTGTAAAGCGTGAGTTAGAGTTATTATCTAAAAATAATTCTAAACTCCTGACCTATTTATCACCTAAATATTCTAAACTACTTCTAGAGATACCAGATTTTCCACCAATAATCAGCTATAAAGGGAATATTGAGCTATTAAAAAATAAAAAACCAATAGCTATAGTCGGCTCTAGAAATGCTTCCATAAATGCTCGTGCTTTTACTACCAAAATTGCTACTGAACTAACAACTCAAGGATGTATATTAGTATCAGGTCTTGCCAGAGGAATCGACACCGCAGTACATAAGGCAAATACCGCAAAAACTATAGCAATCATAGCAGGGGGTATAGATCATATCTATCCGCCTGAAAATGCTAGGTTACATGAGGAAATAGCTGAAAATGGATTGATAATAGCTGAACTACCTATAGGCACAAAGCCTTTGGGTAAACATTTTCCTCAAAGAAATAGATTGATCTCCGGCTTGTCACTAGGAACAGTGGTTGTAGAAGCAAGTTTGAGGTCAGGATCTTTGATTACTGCAAGGACTGCTCTAGATCAAAATAGAGAAGTATTTGCGGTACCTGGCTTTCCGCTAGACCCTAGGTCAGAAGGGACTAATAAGCTAATTAAGGATGGAGCAATATTAGTTGAATCCGTAAAGGATATAATCGATAATCTAGATAATTTTGATCATCTAGTATCTCTTAATGACAACCAATCTGACGCTAATATTAATTTTAGCTCGTTAAGCACCAATTATCTCAAACAAATTAATAGTAAGATGAGGCAAACAGTCATAGATCATTTATCGAGCACACCAATTAATCTCGAGGATCTTATAAAAGAAACCGATTTTCCACTGCCTATAATCCATATGATAATATTAGAACTTGAGCTAGCAGGAAGAATAGCAAGAAGCCCTGGTAATAAAGTTTCTTTAGTGTATAAATAACGTCTTAAATAACATTTTTTAAGAGTTCTGATAATTTGGATACAAAATAGCCATGAAATATTTGATAGTAGTAGAATCTCCAGCTAAAAAAAAACCAATTGAAAAATATCTAGGTAAAGATTATGAAGTAAGGGCTTCTTTCGGCCACGTCAGAGACTTACCCTCTAAGAACGGCTCAGTGCTACCTGATCAAGATTTCTCCATGAAATATGAAATCAATCTTAAGTCGAAAAAACATATTGATGAAATAGTTGAGGCAGCTAAAAAAGCTGAGATTATCTACTTAGCAATGGATCCTGATAGGGAAGGCGAAGCTATTGCTTGGCATATAGCAGAGATATTGAAGGAAAAGAAAGTAATCAAATCCCTAGATTCTGTACAGCGTATTGCTTTTAATGAAATTACTAAAAAAGCTATCACTCAAGCTATAAACAATCCTAGGAAAATTGATTATAATTTAGTCGATGCTCAACAAGCTAGAAGAGCCCTAGACTACTTAGTCGGTTTTACACTATCTCCTGTATTATGGCGAAAATTGCCTGGTTGTAAATCAGCAGGTCGAGTTCAGTCGGTTGCTCTACGTCTGATTTGTGAAAAAGAAGATGGAATTGAAAGATTTAAAACTCAAGAATATTGGGATATCTCCTTTGGATTTTTAAACGCTAAGAAAGAACCTTTTCCAGCTAAATTAACTTACGCAAATAAAGTTAAACTTGAAAAATTCTCAATTACTAACTCCGAGCAAGCAAATATACTATCGGAAGCTTTGTCGGAGCAAAACTTTATAGTCCAAGAAATACAAAAGAAACAGCAAAAGCGTTATCCGCCGGCACCTTTTATAACATCTTCCTTGCAACAAGAGGCTTCTAGGAAGTTAGGATTTAGTGCCAAAAAAACTATGCAAGTTGCTCAAAAATTATATGAAGGAATAGATCTCGATGGTGAATCAATAGGACTCATAACATATATGAGAACTGACGGCACGACAATTTCGTCAGAAGCTATTAGTGCAATCCGTAATCTTATACCAGATAATTATGGTGATGAATATTTGCCGTCCGCTCCGCGAATCTATAAATCAAAAGTTAAAAATGCTCAAGAAGCTCACGAAGCTATACGTCCAACTGACGTAAGTTTGAATCCAGAAATGTTAAAAAACAAAATGGAAGATGACTATTTTAAGCTTTATGAATTAATCTGGAAAAGAACAGTTGCTTGTCAGATGGAGAATGCTCTACTAGATATAGTAGTTGCAAATTTGAGTACTCAAGATAATAATTATGGGGCTCGTGCGACAGGATCAATAATAGCTTTTGACGGTTTTTATAGAGTTTATAAGGAAGGTATTGATGACGAAAAAGAAGAAGAAAATAGATTGCTCCCTGTGCTGAGTGAAGGTGAAAAAGTAAAAACTGAACAAATTAAGCCTCTTCAACACTTTACTGAGCCCCAACCCAGATATTCAGAATCTAGCCTTGTAAAAAAGCTAGAAGAATTAGGTATAGGTAGGCCTTCAACATATGCCTCAACTTTATCAGTTCTACAAGAAAGAAATTATGTTTCGCTGGATAAAAAACGCTTTGTACCAGAGGAGTTAGGCCGCTTAGTTACTGCATTCTTGACTGGATTTTTTGAAAAATATGTTGAATATAATTTTACTGCTAGTTTGGAGACCGACCTAGATCAAGTTGCTGAAGGAAACTTAGAATGGAAGCGGCTGCTGCAAAAATTTTGGCAAGATTTTAACCAAAATATTATCAAAACAGGGGAATGTGATATTGTTGATGTTATTTCTTACGTAGAAGGAGCTCTAGAGTATCATCTGTTTGGAGAGAGCTCTGCAGCGAAAAAATGCCATAAGTGTGATACAGGAAAACTTAATCTAAAACTTGGCAAATTTGGAGCCTTCTTAGGTTGCAGCAACTACCCAGAGTGCAACTTTAGAAAATCAATCACTAGCGATCAAGCTGATGAATCAAATACTCAAACCTATAATGAAGAAACAAAGGATAAATTACTAGGTCAAACTGAAGAAGGTGATGTATATCTAAGAAAGGGACCTTATGGGCCATATATTCAGCTTGGTGAGCAAATATCGAAATCAGAAAAGCCAAAACGCGCACCGCTTCCTGGATCGATAGCACAAAATGATTTGACATTAGATCTTGCGGTTAAACTTCTTAGTCTGCCTTATAGCCTCGGCAAATACAAAAGTACCAAGGAAGAAATTATGCTGGGAATTGGAAAATTTGGACCGTACCTTAAATACGCGGGCAAATTTATTTCTATTCCAAAAAGCTTGGATCCTTTTTCTTTATCTATCGAAGATGCTGTAGAGATAATTAATAGTACTAAGTTGAAAGATAAAAAAACCATCGATAGTACTAAGTCGAAAGATAAAAAAACCGTCGATAGTACTAAGTCGAAAGATAAAAAAACCGTCGATAGTACTAAGTTGAAAGATAAAAAAACCGTCGATAGTACTAAGTTGAAAGATAAAAAAACCGTCGATAGTACTAAGTTGAAAGATAAAAAAACATCCAGTGCGAGAAAGGAATAAATAATTTATATTATTAAGGAATAGTAAGCTCTGGCAATAATCTCTCTGCTCTGTCAGGATTTATAGTTTTATATTATTAATTAAATTTTGGTAGCTGTTCCAATCATCATATTGCAAAGTTTGCTTATGTTCTATTTGATGAGTGAACCAAGTTATCTGCCTTTTTGCATATCGTCTAGTTCTTATTTGAGCTTGAGTAATTGCCTCCTCAAAAGAAATGATATTCTTTAGATATGATTTGATTTCATAAATTCCTATAGCTTTCATCGCTGGTGTGTTAAGATTAGGATAGCTAGCTTGTAGAGCTTCTATTTCATCGATTGTTTCTCGGGAAAAAATATCTAATAATCTTTTATTACACAAATTATACAGGAAGCTTCTCTCAGGCAGGAGAAAGATAACTTCAAAACTAAACTCGCCAGGTAAGCTTTTGTTTTCCTGATGGTATAAGGATATAGGTTGCTCAGTTTGCAATAGTACTTCGTATGCTCTAATGCTTCTTTGTATGTCGTATTGATCGAGTTTAACACCTGATGCGTGATCTTTGCTGCTTAGTAGTGCAAAGAACTCTTTTTGCCCTAACTTATTGTGAAGCTCTTTAGTATGAGCTTTGACCTCTTGAGAAATTTCTGGTATATTACTATATCCATAAAGTAGGGAATTTATATACATTCCTGTGCCTCCTACTATTATTGGTAACTTCTTTCTTTCTGTTACCTCCTTAATTTTATCAATAGCCAATATAGAATATTGCACCATGGAACAAGGATTCTCAACATCCTGAAAATTATATAAATGATAAGGAAGTTCGCTCGTTAATTCTAAATTAGGGGAGGCTGTAATATTAGGAATGTTTTTATAAATTTGCATCGAATCAATATTTATAATTTCACCATTATACATTAAGGCCAAACAATGAGCTAAGTTCGTTTTACCACTAGCTGTTGGGCCACATAATATTAGAACTTTTTGCATGCTTAATTAACGGTTCTATATTTTAAATAATGAATTTTTGAATGTAGGAGTTTAAATCTGCTAAAGATTTTATATTGCTACTGTTTTTTATATTTAGCTTATTAACAATATATATAGCCTTAAATTTCTGAATTTGCAATAAGGGTTATACTTGTGACAATTTCAAGGTTGGAGTCTCTGTTCTTATTAAGGTTATAGTCTCAAGCTTAACATTCTGCTGTTAAGTTTTCTTACAGCACATCGATAGTTAGCCGAATTGGTAAAGGTTTGCGATTCTTCCACTGCTTCTTGCTTTTGTTTGTTTAAAGCATTAAAGTGGTACAGGATTTTTATTAGTAACTGATGAGTCGCATGACGTGACTTAACATTATAGCAAAATTTTCTCAGTAAGAATAAAAAGGAGAGCTAATATAACTCTCCCCTTTCTATAGTATTGATATGATTTATTGTTCCAAGTTTATGCCGCTGCAGGACATGAAGAACAATCTCCACCAAGTAACATGTCATTGTGTAACGAAGAATCATCAATCGGCACAAAGCCATAATCACTAGAATCATCCATAGCTTTCATAGCATTTTCCACAAAGCTAGGTACATCGTCGCTATTACTACCTTTCAATGCAGTGAGTAACTCTTTTTCTTTTGTAGAAAACGAATCATTTAAATAAGCTTTTTCTAGATGATTTGCAATTTTTTGCTCAAATGTTTGCTCGGTAGTTTCTTGCTTGGTAATCGCATCAATTCCGAGTTCTGTTAACTTTAAAGCTCCGTATGTTGCGCCAGCTACTGCCGCACTTGCAGTATAAACTGTTACCTTTGCTGCGCCAGCAGCTATACTTGTTCCACATTTGACAGTTTCCCAAGCGTATTGAGTAGCTTTTTCGTGGTGCATAGTACTCAAATCTTGATCGACTTGCGATGCAATAACAGCAGGCGCACTTGCTGCCAAAAAGTTTTTCCCTAATGCCCAAGTGTTTCCTGGTATAGACTTGAGATCTATATAAGCATTATTTAATAAAGCACTGCTAAGATTCCATGAATAATGTTCAAGAGTAGCAAGAGATCCTTTGGTTGCTGTCGCAAATTGCATTGAGCTTAACTTAGGATAAGGTAGTGTAGTTATGTAACTGAATAATATCATAAAATACCTCGAAACTGTAAATAATTAATAAAATTAAATTTAGATTAACAAAAGAATAACATAATTTAATAATTTTGACAGGTCCTTTCTGCAGCCTTGGTGTAACTCATATTGAAATCACTAAAGAACTTATAATCACTTCTATGCTCTTGTAAGCTTGTAGTGTAGTATCTCAGGCTCCAAAATTGGAGGGTAGATTGGTATCAGTATTATTGACTTGCTTAAAGGCAGAAATTTTATTAGTCTATTCTAGCTTTCTAATACCTTAAATAAATATATTAATAGTTAAAATGAATATTTTAACATTTGACACTTCTAATAATGATAATACGTCAGTTACGGTATCTAACGAAAAAAATATTTTATCTTGTCTAACCGATAGGCGTTCATCAAAACAAGCAGAAATACTAGTTCCTATGATCGAAGAAGCTATGAGAAAAGCTTCGATTGATTACAGTAAAGTCAGATATTTGGGGGTATCCTCAGGACCAGGCAGTTTTACGGGAATAAGGATTGGTCTTGCTACAGCTAAAAGCATTGCGTTGAGTGCTAGAATTGAGCCTATAGCTATAAGTAGCTTTGATATTGCCTTCAATTATGCTAAAAATAAGGTAAGTAGTTATGACGAAATTGTAGTAGTGCTTAATGCTTATAAGGGGCAGTTTTATACTCAAACATTTGATAGAGATAATAATTCAACTGTACCTATAATACTTAACGCCGTCGAGATGATTGATCTGTTGAAAGAAAGCAAAAAAAGAACAGTTTGTATAAGCAAGGATCTTGCGCCTATTTATAATAATATTAATATTTTACCAAATATTACAATACTACCTCGGCTTCCAAAGATGAATTCCCTTTATATGTGTTATATTATTAGGGACCTGATAGAATCTGGTAGAATAATTAATGAACCTCTAGAGCCGCTATATGTAAGACCGCCAGATGCAATACCTCCTGCTATGAGTAAATAATGTTATTCTTATTTAGTCAATAAAAGCCATTATATTTTTCAATATCAGAAAAATTTACTGGACTTAAATAATTAAAAATTATATATCTTTGGTGTAAATATATAGAAACAAAGGGCCTGTAGTTCAGTTGGTTAGAACACCCCGCTCATAACGGGTTGGTC
>JBPBQH010000192.1:0-13762 GCA_050954685.1 Janthinobacterium lividum
GCTCCGCAATTTGTCTATTAAGCACAGTTGTAGCATCTAAGTGTATGAACGAAGTTGCAGGAGCTGGGTCAGTTAAATCGTCAGCTGGCACGTAAATAGCTTGTACGGATGTAATAGAGCCATTTTTCGTCGATGTAATACGTTCTTGCAGAGCCCCCATATCTGTAGCTAAAGTTGGTTGGTACCCTACAGCCGAGGGTATTCTGCCTAAAGTTGCTGAAACTTCAGATCCTGCTTGTGTAAAACGAAAAATATTATCAACAAAAAATAGTACATCTTGCCCCCCATTTAGATCTCTAAAATGTTCAGCCATAGTAAGGCCCGTCAAAGCTACTCTGGCGCGCGCTCCAGGCGGCTCGTTCATTTGGCCATACACTAAGGTCACTTTTGACTTTTCAGGTTCATCTATATTTATAACTCCAGAATCTATCATTTCGTGATATAAATCATTTCCTTCTCTTGTCCTCTCGCCAACACCAGCAAAAACTGTATAACCACCATGAGCCTTAGCAATATTGTTTATTAGTTCCATTATAATAACAGTCTTCCCAACCCCTGCTCCACCAAATAATCCTATTTTGCCACCCTTAGAATAAGGAGCTAAAAGATCGATAACTTTAATACCAGTAACTAAAATGCTTTTATCAGTTGATTGTTCGGCAAACTCAGGAGCGTTTCTATATATTGAAGCGTATTGCTTGGCGTTTATCTCGCCTCTGTCATCTACAGGTTCTCCTATGACGTTCATTATTCTTCCCAAAGTTTCAATTCCTACAGGTACTTTAATAGGAGATCCAGTATCAGTAACTTCAATTCCTCTAACTAAACCATTTGTCGATTCCATAGCAATACATCTAACTAAGTTATCACCGATGTGTTGAGCCACCTCTAGCACTAATTTCTCTCCATTATTTAAACACTCTAGAGCATTTAGTATAGCAGGAAGCTTTTTGACGTTTGGAAACTCAACATCTACTATAGCCGATATAATTTGAGTTATTTTTCCTATATTATCCATTTTTACCCTTTAATCTTACATTTAAATTTAACTGTTAATGCAATGTTATCAATTTGCTGCTGCTTCAGCTCCTGAGATAATTTCAATTAATTCCTCAGTAATAGTTGCCTGCCTTGATCTATTTAATTTCAAAGTGAATTTTTCTGTCATTTCCGTAGCATTTTTCGTAGCGTTATCCATTGCAGTCATTCTTGCTCCTTCTTCACTCGCTCTGCTTTGCAAAAGTACAAAATTGAAGAGTGCAGCCAAATAAAGTTCTATCACCGTTGATATTAAATTTTCTCCTTCAATTTCGTATTTTTCATCAGCTAGTGTATCAATTTTTTTAGGTCCAGTATGAAATTTATCTTGCCTTTCAATAGCATCAATTTGATCCTCCAAGCCGCCGATCGATAATGGTAAAATACGCTGACAGGTTGTAACTTGTGTTATTGCATTTACAAATTTATTATAATAAATATAGCACTCATTCATTTCTGATTTAAATAATTTAGTAGTAATTTTTTTCTTGATCAAAATTAATAGTGTTTCATATTCTTGCTTAGGCATATTAAAGTAGCTATCAAGATATTTTGAATATTTGTCCTTTAAAGCTTCGTATCCTTTTTTCCCTACGATTATGAGTTGTATTTCTTTACCTTGATTTTCAAATTTCGCAATATCAGCTTTTACTCCCTTGATAATTGAGCTATTAAAACTGCCGCATAAACCTCTTTCAGAAGTCATTAAAATTAGGAGAATTTTATTACCACCATAAAAATATTGTTGTTCCTCAATTGATAAATTTTGTACAGAAACATTGCTGATAACATTATTAGTTATTTCAGTCGCTATCGATAAATAAGATTTGATACTGTGCATCAAATGCTTAATCTTCTGCAACTTAGACGCTGAAACCATTTGCATAGCACGTGTGATTTTTTCAGAGGATTTTATACTTTTAATCCGGTTTCTAAGATGCTTTAAGTTAGACATAAAATTATTAATTACTTAGAGTAGAAAATTCTTGCACGAACCTATCCAAAAACTCTTTCAGCTTTTTTTCTGTGTCAGAAGTTAGTTTGGCTTCTTCTTTAATTGACCTCAAAATCTCAGGTTTCTGATCCCTTATTTTTTGTAACAATTTTGATTCAAATTCTTTAACTTTATTGACTTCAATATTAATTAAATATTCCCCAACCCCAGCATAAATGCTAACTACTTGCTCCTCTATTTTAAAAGGCGCGTATTGAGCTTGCTTCAATATCTCTGTTAATCTCATGCCATGTTGGATTAATCGCTGAGTAGAAGGATCTAGATCAGAGCCAAATTGAGAGAATGCTACCATTTCTCTAAACTGAGCAAGCTCAAGCTTTACAGAACCTGCAACTTGCTTCATAGCTTTTATTTGAGCTGCTGATCCTACTCTACTTACTGATATACCAATATTTACTGCCGGTCTTATACCTTTAAAGAATAGCTCACTTTCTAAAAAAATTTGACCATCTGTAATAGATATGACATTAGTTGGAATATATGCGGAAACGTCACCAGCCTGAGTTTCAACTATAGGAAGGGCGGTTAAAGATCCTGCTCCCATAGCATCAGACATCTTAGCAGCTCTCTCGAGCAATCTTGAATGAAGATAAAATACGTCACCAGGATAAGCCTCCCTACCAGGTGGTCTTCTCAATAATAGTGAGATTTGTCTATAAGCTACAGCATGCTTACTTAAGTCATCATAAATGATTAAAGCATGCATACCATTATCACGAAAATACTCACCGATAGAGCAGCCAGTATAGGGGGCTAGAAATTGCAGAGGAGCAGGATCCGAGGCAGTAGAAGCTACTACGGTAGTATAAGACATAGCCCCCGCATCTTTAAGCTTTTTGACTACTTGTGCTACTGTTGAGCGTTTTTGGCCTATAGCGACGTATATGCAATAAATCTTATTTTTTTCGTCATTTTCAAGGTGAGCATGTTTCTGATTGATTATAGCATCTACTGCTATAGCAGTTTTACCCGTTTGCCTATCACCAATTATTAACTCTCTTTGTCCCCTGCCTATTGGAATTAGAACATCAATAGCTTTAATCCCAGTCTGCACTGGTTCGTGAACGCTTTTCCTGGAGATTATACCCGGGGCCTTGACTTCTATTTTATTAAAAGTCGTAGTATCAATACTACCCATATCATCAATAGGATTACCAAGACCGTCCACTACTCTTCCAAGTAAAGCTTTTCCTACAGGCACTTCTAGAATATGGCCTGTTCTCTTAACTATATCCCCTTGTTTTACGGAGGCCTCGTCGCTCATTACAACTACCCCCACAGAATCGGCTTCTAAGTTTAGTGCCAAGCCTTTAGCCCCTGAAGAGAATTCGACCATCTCGCCAGCTTGAACATTATCTAGACCATATATTTTTGCGATCCCATCACCGACTGTTATTACTTCCCCTACTTCTTGCAAATCATTCTTACGATCTAAATCATTTATCTCTTTTTTAAGAATTTCAGAAATTTCCGAAGGTTTTAATTTCATATTATTGTCTCACTGACTTATTTTATTTATTTTGCTTATTTCTCCAAGAATCGATAAATCAACGATGTTACTGTCATATTTTATTAGAATTCCGCCTATTATACTTGGATCATCATCGAATTTGACATCTATTTCTTGTTTTATTAGTTTAAGTTTAAGATAATTAATTATAATTTCCTTATCTTCTTGATTAAGAACTTGGGCAGATGTTATATAAACATTTTTGATGTTTTTATCTTTATCCGCAAGTTTTTTATAACAATCGTATATCTTGCTTAAGATCAGCTCGCGAGAATTCTTTGTTAAAGTCAGTAAGAAATCGTCAAATAACTTTTCATTGCCAGATTTCTTAGCTAATTTTAGCAATATGTTACTTTTGATATTCCTATTAACTATGGGAGAATGAAGTATGTTTTTTAGACTCTCATTATTATCGATGACTTGAGTAATAAACTTCAGTTGAGAAAGAATAATTTCAACTATACTTTGCTCATGAGCACATGAATATAACGCACTAGCATAATTTTTTATTAATCTAATATTGTACATATATTTAAATAATAGTTAAATGTTTTAAATAAGTCTGAATTATTCTTCTTCAAAAAATAATATATTATTAGTTCTTAAAAATGAAGCTTTATAAAATAAAGTAAAATATTTAAGTCTGTTAAATATAATTAAGCCTAGCTATTTCTACTGAATTTTTAGTTTTTTACCAGAACCCTTAAATATTGTATAGATATAATCATAGTAATTATCAAAAAAATGAAATATCCAGCCACTAAATTCAAAGAACCAGTCTTTTTCCAGATTAACATACACACAAAAGGCGTGGTTGAAGATAGAATCATACCACCAATAGCATGGGAAAGACTGCACATACGCACTCTAACGTCTACAGCAAATAATGACTGAATTAGTATATGCAGAGGAACTGTATAAAATGGTATCATACTTACTAGAGTACAAACTATAATTCCCGGAATACTGATGCTAGTCAAAAAGAATTGCATTATAATCGATAGCATTAAACTAACAATCGTGGCTACTAATATCTGTTTAAATGGATTTATCTTATCTGCTACCCATCCAGATACTAGTGCTGCAATAGAATAAATTGGTATCAAAACTATACTTAAGAGTTGAGCTTGGTCTTTCGTAATTATATTGATGACTTGTAAAGAAAACGTTCCAGAAAAGATAATCAAGAAATGATAAATCCCGCCACCGCAGCCACTGATAAGTAATGCAATAATGAATTTATTTCTATGCGTAAGAATAATCTTTGCTAAGCTTTCCTCAGAAATAAGATTTTTAGATCTATTAGCCTTATATTTGAGAAACTCTTCGCTTTCCTGAAAATAATGCCTCATTAGTAGAATTGCAACGCCAAGTATACCCCCAGCAATAAAATTAATACGCCATATATTTGGAATATCGCTCTTCATAGCAAAATAATAAGAAATCGCTGCAAAGAAAGCACCAGACTGGCTGCAAAAGGATAATATACCATTTGCAAAATTTTTATTAGTTCCCATTTTTTCGCTAATATATATGCGAGTCGCATCGATCTCTCCAGTTAAGCTCACCAAAAAGATCATCCGGCATATTGTAAGTATTCCAGTTGCCCACCAGCCAATATATTCAAACCCCGGAGTAAATCCTATTATAAACGTTGATAAAGCGGCCATAGAAGCTGCGATCTTGACGCTAGCAGCTCTACCATATTTATCTCCAATTTTACCAAATATTATTGCTCCTATCGGCTTCATAATTACCGCTGCGCTAAAGAGAGCAAAGAAGCTTTGTAATTGATCTTCGCTATTAATATTTGGCATGAAAACCGTAGATAGCGTAGCAGCCGAAAGTCCGAAAAGTGCGTAATCATAACACTGAACGAGAGTAGTAAAGAAAGCGATAAAAATTGACGAATATTTCATTGTTACAAAATTACTCTATAACTTATAATTAGGTCACCCGGGGAAATTATAGATTATTATTTCATATTAATCTAATAGAGTTTAATAAATAGTGCTTTTGATATTTTGGAAACCTGTTTGCTGTAACAATAATTAATAAGTAATCTCGTTAAATTTTAATTTTGTTCTACAGTTCGTATTTTGATTCTGAAAGTTGCAGCTAGAACCTAAGTAGAAGATTTATCGAACTCACTATATACATTATACTGCTCTGGCTTAAATGTTGGAGGCTTCGGTAGTCCTAAATGATTAAATGCGTCAAGGGTTATCATGCGTCCTCTTGGTGTACGCTGTAACATACCAATCTGTATTAAATATGGCTCTATAGTTTCTTCTATAGCATCTTTTTGTTCAGATAATGCAGCAGCTATAGTTTCAACACCTACAGGCCCGCCGCCGTAACTCTCAGCAATAAATTTTAAATACCTAAAGTCATTACTATCAAGACCTAAATTATCAATCTCTAATCTATTAAGCGCAATATCAGCAATCCTATTGTCGATTTCTCCTCGCCCTTCAACTGATGCGAAGTCTCTAATTCTTCTTAGTAATCTTAGTGCAATTCTTGGAGTCCCTCTTGAACGTGCAGCTATCTCTTCAGCACCTAAAGTAGATAACTTCATTCCTAATATTACACTAGCTCTGTTTAAAACATGTTTCAATTCTTCAATAGTATAGAAGTTCAAGCGCAGTGGAATACCAAATCTATCTCTAAGAGGATTACTAAGCAATCCTAGCCTTGTTGTTGCCCCTACTAGAGTAAATTTTGGTACGTCAATTTTTACTGATCTAGCTGAAGGTCCATCGCCTATTATAATATCTAATGAAAAATCCTCCATTGCTGGATATAATATTTCTTCAATATTGATATTAAGTCTATGTATCTCATCTATAAAAAGTATATCGTTTGTTTGCAAGTTGGTTAATATTGCAGCAAGGTCTGCAGCTTTGGATAACGCTGGCCCGGAAGTTGATTTAAAATTCACTCCCATTTCTTTGGATATAATTTGTGCAAGGGTAGTCTTACCAAGCCCTGGAGGACCATAAAATAAAGTATGATCAAGTTGTTCACCTCGACTTCTTGCAGCTTGAATAAATATCGAGAGATTTCCTTTAATTTGTTCTTGTCCTACAAATTCTTGCAAATGATTTGGTCTTAGATTAAGCTCCTGGTCAATTTGCAACTCCTCACTAGATAAAATATTTTCTATCATTTATATCCTACCTTCTAGCTCTTTCCTTCAAGGCTAACCTGATTAATTCGTTGATCGAAATTTCTGGATTGCTATTTATGATGTTTGTTACAGAATTCTGTACATCAATTCTATTTATACCTAAATTAGTTAAAGCAGATATTGCATCATTAACCAATACACTATTCTGTGATCCTGATATTCCAACAGTACTAAAACTTGCGATAGTAGACGATAATTTATCCTTAAGTTCGATTAAAATCCTTTCAGCCATTTTGGGTCCTACACCTGAAATTGCTCTAAATATCTCCTTGTCTTTTGCTGCCACAGCATTGCCTATTTCTGTTGGAGATAAATGAGATAATATAGTTAGAGCCATACGGGGGCCTATACCATTTACTGATTGCAAGATATTAAAACATCCTTTTTCTTCAATAGCCAAAAAACCATATAAATTAATATGATCTTCTCGTACGTGAGTTTCGATGAATAACTTACAGAAACTATCATTAATTAGTTTATGTAAAGTTTTAGCAGAACAATGTACTAAATATCCTACACCTTGCACATTAATAATAGCATAATCTTCGAAACATGAATCTACTTGACCGTATAGCTTTCCAATCATAAGTAACACTCTAGACTATATTGAGAATTATAGTAGCAATATTATATCTAATTAGCAAATGGATCTGATATAGGGAAGTATTTAGGCTATCTGCCGGCTTAAGGATTAATTCTTCACCATAAAATTAAATAATATTTTTTAACATATTAAGATTTATATTTTTCGGAAATAGAACCCTATAATTAAATCTTAATCAGTAGTAATGGTGCCGGATGTCGGATTTGAACTGACGACCTACCGCTTACAAGGCGGTTGCTCTACCCCTGAGCTAATCCGGCTTAATATATCTGTCGCTCTACTACCAAATACAAAAGGAAGTAAGCTTTAGATATCTTAAAAAACTACTTTATTTCTGATCAGCAGCTTTGGGAGCTCTAACTTGCTGATTTTTACGTTTAATATCTATCTTCTTTTTAATTTTTGTAGGAAGCGTAATACCTGCAGCCTCAATAAATTTAGCTACTCGCTCTGTTGGTTGAGCACCCTCATTTAGCCAATATTCTACTCTATCAGATTTGAATGTAACCCTGTCTTCGACTCCATCAGTGAGAAGAGGATTGTAGGTGCCGACTTTTTCTATAAAGTCACCGTCTCTAGGTGCTGTTGCATTAGCAACTACTACTCTGTAGTATGGACGTTTTTTCGCACCACCTCTTGCTAGACGAATTTTTACGGTCATATATTAACTCTTATTTGATTTTTTCTTCTTTAAAAGCTACGTGTTTTCTTACTACAGGATCATACTTTTTGAAAGCTAGTTTTTCGGTGAGCGTTTTCGGATTGCGTTTTTTCACCAAAAAATAACCTGTCCCAGCTGTACTTACTAGTCTAACTAGAATGCCTTTAGTTTTTTTAGCCACAGTTAAATCTCTACATATTATTAAAACAAAATTGGTTGTTAAGATATATTGAAGTCACTCTTTAGTCAAGACTAAAATATTGCCTCTAATATACTGAGAAGCTTAATAATTAAATAGTTTTGAGTTATGCACTACGATCTATAATAATCTTATTTATCTCTAAAAATTTCAGCGAGCTTTGATGGTTTTAACAAGACATCATCTTAATGATAATGATCGATGTAATTTAAAATAAAAGCTCATTCCTACGATAATTATACTACCGATCAGAATAACGCTTCCTAGCAAGAAAATTTTGATTATTAGAGAATATGAATAGAAATGAGAATCCCATTTATTAACAATCACTAAAATTATTAAACACATCACAGCACAACTTGTCAGTATTTTAAGAATAATGTTTCGAATTGAAGGTTGTATAGATATCCTACCAGCCTTCTGTGCGTACCTATAGAGTAACCAAACGTTAAACCATGCTGCAAATGAAGTACCTAGTGCTATACCTATATAAGAGAAAAGAAACATCAGTAAAATATTAGACAATATATTTACTACTAAAGAATAGATCGTAATCTTCAGAGGAGTCTTAGTATCATTATTAGCATAAAAAATTGGCATTAAAACTTTCCCTAATACAAAAGCTGGCAACCCAATAGCAAAAGCTGAAATCACCTGGGAGGTACTTCGAGTATCTATATTTGTAAAAGCTCCACGCTCGTAAATTATATGTATCATAGGCTCAGATAATATAATAATTCCTAACGCTGCAGGTAACGAAAGTAGTAGTGCAATTCCAATAGCTTTATTCTGCAAATCATTAGCAAGTGAAATATTATTATTTTTGTATATTTTGGATAGTTCTGGTAATAATATTGTTGAGAAACTAACTCCAATTATGGATAGAGGAAATTGATATATTCTGTCTGCATATGAAAGGATAGATACAGCGCCTGGAATGAAACTAGCTATGGATTGAGAAATAAGTATACCAAATTGTCCTACACTAGCACTCAATGTCGCAGGACCCATATTCTTTAAAAATCTGCTAACGTCCCTATCTCTCTTAATATTAAATATTATTGGAAATGTAAGATTAGCTTTCACTAAACAGCGAAACATGAATATTACCTGTAATATTCCTGCTAGAATTATTGACAAACTGATTGAAAGCGCCCCTGAAAAACGATATTTAAACAAATGAGTACCAAGTATTATAGTCATGCTCATAATCACTGGCGAGAAAGCAAAAGCCGCAAATTTTCTTATTGAATTAAGAATACTACCAAAAAATGCCGCTACAGATATAAAAATTAGATATGGCATAGTAATTCTGCATAACAAAACGGTTAATTGAAACTTATGTTCATCTTCAGAAAATCCAGGTGCGATCAGAAACATTAAGTATGGCATGAATAATTGCATTATAAATACTAAAGAAACTAAAATAACCAATAATGGGACGAAAATCTGACTTGAGAATTTGCGGGTTGCTGAACTTGATTCCAACAATTTTTCGTTCAATATCGGAATAAAAACTGTAGATAAAGCTCCTTCACCAAAAATTCTTCTAAACAAGTTTGGTAATTTGAATGCAACATTAATTGCATCAGCACTACCAGTAGCACCGAATGAATCGGCAATATATAATTCGCGCGCCAGGCCAAAAATTCTAGAGATGAAAGTCAGAGACGCAACTACTATACCAGAACGAAAAATAGTCAAATGTTTTAATTTAAGAAAGTTTTCGTAATTCTATGCAAAACTAAAAAGAATGCAAATTAATAATATTTTTAATAAAAGGGTAGAACTATTTTGCTAGATAATCTAGTCCTATAGAATCTTCAATCTTAGCATTAATAAGAGATATTTTATCTACGAGAGAATGACTGAAGTCGATTGATCTTATATCAGCATAATTTAAATTAGTTGATTGCAATTTTGCAGATTCGAATTTGCTGCTTGTAAGGATTGAGCCAGTAAAATCTGAATTCGTTAAGTTAGATCCTGAAAAATCTGCGCGCGGACTTAAACAGCTCAATAATTTAGAGGATTCTAAATTTGCTAATTTAAAATTAGCATCTGAGAAATTTACCTGTTTAAAGGTATAGTTAGATAAATCTAATCCTTGAAAGTTCATACCTGATAAGTCCTTTGCATTTTGTAAATCTTTTAAAGCATAAATATTGGTATCTGATCTAACACGGTCAAATCCTTGAGTTTGAAACATAATAGTTCTAGATGAAGGTGAATTGATAATTGTACCTGCCAATGATTTGACATTGTAAAGTAATGAATTCGTTATAGGAGAATTATCAAGAATAATTTCCTCTAAATTTGAATCTACTATAGCAATTTGTACAAGAGGACTAATAATCAACTTTACCCTTTGCCAATTATTATTTTTAATAAAGAGTTTTGAGAGTTTAACTTTACTAAACTGGCAATCTTTTAGATCAGAACTTACAAAACTATTATCAGAAAAATCCGAGTTAGAGATTTGCAATTTGCTGATACTTGCGTCATCAAATGATGAACTGTTTATCACTGAGTCCGTGATACTAATATCCTGAATAGCTACTCTATCAAATTTTACATTAGTCGCTGTAATATTCTTAAAAGTTGAGCTATTGATTGTCGCGTCGCTGAAATTCGCTCTATGTAATGAAGTATCTTTAATTTTTGCTTGTGATAATACCGAATTGCTAAAATTAACATCTTCGAGATTACACCCTTCAATAAAAGACTTAGTGAAATCTGAAGATTCAAAAGATCCAGAAGGAAATAGTGAATTTCCTATATTTGCTTCAATAATTTTAGCATTATTGATAATTGATCTAGTAAAGTCTGTATTGGAAATTATCGCCTTTGATAAATCTGAAGAGGTTAAATCTACTGATTCAAAATAGCATCCATCAATGTTAACTTTTTCACCTCTTATGTTACGAAGATCCGCACCAAAAAAACTTGAAGCCTTTATATTTGACGATTTAAAACTACTACCTGCTAAATCTGCTTGTTGAAAACGTGTATCATTAATTTTTGCCTCCTGAAAAATAGATTTGGTGAGGTTTACTTCCTCAAAAATAGAATGTTCTAATTGAGCGTTCGTAAAATCAGATTCTTCAAGGTTAGCACCAGTGAAGTCGGAATAGCTAATTTTAGTATTTTCAAAGATTGATGCCTGCGCGTCTATATATCTTGCATTCAAATTTGCTATATCAGTATTTGAAAAGTCGCTTTCTTGAATTACAGATTTTTCTAGAATTATAGCATTTAAATTGCTACCTGAAAAATTTACTCTCGAAATTTCACAAAAGCTCAAATCCGTACCACTAAGATCAGCTTTTGAAAGATCCACCCCAACTAATTTCAGACCACGCAAATTGGATCCGAAACTAGCTTTTATATTAGGAATTTCTTTTTTTTTATTTTGCTCAATTATATATTCTTTGATTAACTCGTTACCTTCAGCGGTTAAATTACCACTCTCGTCATATATAGATTTTGAGCATCCATATAATGTAAACAAGCAGAATAATATTATAACTCTCATCTTTGTCTGCTCTATCTATATTTTTGAACCTTAAAGCTACTAACTAGAAATAATCTAATATATTATATCATCTGTAAGTCAATCTTTGGCAAAATCTTCAATCTGACTTAATGATAGAGATTCAACTCTCAAAATTTCTATTATTTATGCTAGTTCATATTCTTCAAATTCATCTCGTAATTTGTTGCTAATTCCACGAATATCGAGAAACTTCAATTTGCGATGTAATGCTGAGCGTTCCATGCCAACGAACGCAGCCGTCTTAGAAATATTATTATTAAAGCGATTCATTTGAGCAGACAAATATTGCCGCTCAAAAACCTCTCTGGCTTCCCTAAGTGGCATAGACATCATATCTATATTTGTATCAGGCTTTGAGATTGTAACACTATTTGATAAAATATCTTGAGGTAACATGTCTGGCTTAACAATTTCATTACTGCTTGAGTAAATCGGATTCATTATTAAGGTCCATTCTACGATATTGCGTAACTGACGTATATTACCAGGCCAACTATAAGCTTGTAGCGCTGCTATTGCTTCTTCTGAAAATTCACGCTCTTTGAGACCGGAAAATTTTGATAATTGCCGGACAAAATATTTGACTAAATAAGGTATATCTTCCTTGCGTTCAAAAAGAGAAGGAACTTTGATAGGCACCACGTTCATACGATAGTAAAGGTCTTGTCTAAATTTTCCAAGATTAATATCGTCTTGTAAGACTTTACTAGTAGCAGTTATAAATCTAATATCTAGTTTAACTGATTCACTAGATGAACTCTTCTCTAGAACCTGAGTCTGGAGAAACTTTAGCAGTTTAATTTGTATCTGCATTGCCAGGTCACCTATTTCATCTATATATAAGGTACCGTTATTTGCAGCTTCTAAGATGCTGAGACGTTTAGCAAAAACTCCACTGGTGTCCTGACGTTCTAGATCCCCAAATAGTTCTTGTTGGATTTTATCGACAGTCATACAGGTAGGACTTAGTATAATGAAAGGACCATTACATCTTTTAGACTTTTTATGAATCAAGCGAGCAGCCAATTCCTTACCGCTACCGCTCGATCCATGTAACATTACTCTTCCAGAGGTAGGAGCAACTTTTTCAATATCTGTCTTAAGTTTTACTGTTACTGATGATAAGCCAATGAGCTCAGTTTTATCAATAACTTTGGATTTCAAATCTAGATTTTCACGCTTCAGCTTTGATGCTTCACATGCTCTTTTCAAAACTATCATCAGCTTATCGTGAGTAAAAGGCTTCTCCAAATAATCGTAAGCTCCCATTTTTATGGCGCTTACTGCAGTCTCGATCGTCCCATGACCACTGATCACAATAACTGGCATAAGCGGATAACGTTTTTTTATAATTTCTAATATTCCCAACCCGTCAAGATCGCTGCCTTGGAGCCAAATATCTAAAATTACTGCCGCTGGAGGTTTTTCACCTATCAATTTAAAAGCAATAGTACTATTGCCAGCTGCTCTAGGATTAAATCCTTCATCCTTTAAAATATCTGATATCAGTCCTCTTATATCAGCTTCGTCGTCAACGATTAAGATGTCTAATGACATAGCATTACCTTTATAATTGTTTAACGTTAAAAGTGTATGTTTAAATTTATATGAATTTTTACTTAATTAAGTAATGAATGCATAACTTATTACAAAGTAATGGTGAATAAATAATAAATCAACTACTTTAATTACATATTCACAACATGGATGTCTATTTTTTAAAAATGAATTAAAAGTTGATAATCTATAATCATCTTTTCAACTTAAGTTTTAAGTTGTTAGTATCGAAAGTTAATCTGATCTGGGCACCTACGTCCTCTTTATTATTAATCTCGATATTGCCCAAATGGTCCTGAACTATCTTCTTTACAATCGCCAAGCCAAGTCCTGTTCCTTTTGATCTAGTCGTTATGTACGCTTCGGTTGCTATACTGAGTAGATCTTGTGGGAATCCAGGTCCATTATCTTCTATCAAAATAGTCAACA
>JBPBQH010000043.1:0-13465 GCA_050954685.1 Janthinobacterium lividum
ACTAATGCTCCGGTGATTATAAGTAGGCTGTTACCAAGAGTAAAACCGATGCCGGCTGCAGCCCATCCTGAATACGAATTCAGCATTGAAACTATTACTGGCATGTCTGCGCCGCCAACGGGAACAATTAACATTACCCCAAGCAGAATTGACAATAAAACCATTATATTAAATAGTATAATACTACCACCCAACACAAAGAAAATAATCAGTGCGATCACGGACATACCCAAAACCAAACATAGATAATGTTGACCCGCAAATTTTGTTGACGCAGAACTTATTAGTCCTTGCAGTTTACCAAAAGCTATAATCGATCCACTGAAAGTTAATGCTCCTATTACGGCACCTAGTGCTACTTCAATCAAAATTTTCTTAGGTAAATTGCCAAAGATACCTATGTTGAAATTTTCAGGCTCCAATATCACTGAATATGCTACACATACAGCAGCGAGCCCAACAAATGAATGGAACCCGGCGACTAATTGAGGCATCGCAGTCATCTTAATTTTCTTGGCGATAATTGTGCCTACGGCTCCTCCCGATAAAATTACTACAATGAGCGGAACTTTTTGTTTAAAAAATGGTAAGTAAAAAGTAGCTACCAAAGAGATTACCATACCAAGGATACCAATAACGCTACCGAGGCGAGCTTGTTTCGGCGAAGAAAGTCCTTTAAGTGCCATGATGAAACAAATAGCAGAAATAAGGTAAGCTAATTGAATGAGTTGGTACGACATATTTTAACCAGTTAAATTGAAGATTTTCTATTTTAATATCTTTTTGGCTATTTCTTCTTAAACATCCCAAGCATTCGCTCAGTTACTACAAAGCCTCCGAAAATATTTATAGCCGCTAAAAAAGTTGCCAAGTAACCAAGGAGACTAGACAGACCAAAATCAGTAGGGCTTGAAGCAAGCATGCTGCCAATAATTATGATACCCGAAATCGCATTAGTAAGCGCCATAAGTGGCGTATGTAAAGCAGGGGTTACTTTCCAAACTACGTAATAGCCAACGAAGCAGGCAAGGATAAATATAGTCATAGCGTAAATGGATGGGTCGATACTTGTATTTAGTTCTTCCGAATGTAGAGCAATATCCTTAAGTTTCGAAGATAAATCATCAGCAGCTCTGGCAATAGCTGAAGCGTGCTTAGCCATTATAGGTAATTCTGTCATATAAATAACTATTAATTATTTTTAATTAATTGGGTAGACTTTACTAATTCATCGCCAAAGTTAAAGTTTCCATCTGCTGTGGCATGGAGTAAAAAATTGCATAGATTTTTGGCATACAATTTAGAACTATCCTTAGCAATTCTGCCAGCCAAATTGGACCAGCCAATAATTTTTACGTTGTTCTCAATTACAATCTCATCCATCGCACTACCTGCCACATTACCACCACTCGATACTGCCATATCAACTATGACAGAACCTGGTTTTAATAAACCTATCATGTTTTCATCTATCAATCTTGGAGCTTGCTTCCCAGGTATTAACGCGGTCGTGATGATGATGTCATAATTCTTTACGATATCGGTAAGGAATTGATGTTGCCTCTGTTTGTCCTCTGCAGAAAATTCTTTAGCATAGCCGCTACGCTCTTCCATATCGTTTAAGTTATCAGGAGAAACAAATTTCGCTCCCAAACTTTGAACTTGCTCCCTTGTTGAGTTTCTAACGTCATATGCGCAAACTATAGCTCCCATTCTTCTCATAGTAGCTATTATTTGTAACCCTGCAACGCCGACGCCGAGTACTAAAACTTTCGCTGGAGTTACGGTTCCTGCCGCAGTCATCATCATAGGTACTGCCCTGTCATAGTAATATATAGCCTCAAGAGCAGCACGGTAGCCAGCTAAATTGCTCTGAGAGGACAACACATCCATATTTTGGGCTCTAGTGACTCTGGGTATTTTTTCCATTGCAAATCCATATAGGCCTCTATCGAGCAGCTTTTCTATATATTCTGAATTTTGGTACGGATTAAATAGTCCAATAATTATTGCACCTTTTTTAGCAAATTCAATCTCGTTAATCGAATCAACTAAAGGGGTAGGTTGAACTTTCAGAATAATGTCAGCATCTGATATTATCTCTAGTGGAACGCCCGATATTTTTGCTCCTACTTGAGAATATTCATGATCTAAAAATCCAGCAGCAAGACCAATATTCTTCTCAATCGATACCGTGAATCCTTTTTTAATATATAGTTTCACTGCTTCTGGAGTAACAGAAGCTCTCGTTTCATGCTTAGCGCGCTCTCTTAAGGCTGCAATTTTCATCTGATGCTATAGAATAAAATTATAATTATTGAAATTATAATAACCACTCTCTAATATGTAAAACAAAAATATTTTATAATGCGCCAATTTTTTTTATTTCATGTAGTAATTCTATTCCTTTGTAGTGCTAATGCTGATTCTAGTAATGAAGATAATATTCTGCGATTCAAAAATTACCTGAAGAATATCGATTCAATAGCTGCGGATTTTACTCAAACTGATTCGCAAGGTGTATGGGCAAAAGGGAAATTGCTTATTAGCAAACCTTATAAATTTCGTTGTAATTATTATTTTCCATTTCCTTTGTTAATTGTTGGAAACAAAAATTATGTCTCTGTTTATGACTACGATATGGAGCAATTAAGTCGTATTAAAACTGAAGAAAATGTGTTTGGATTTTTACTTACAAACAATGTAGAAATCGATAAAAATTTTGATTTTGAATCATTCGAGGAAGATAAAGATATATTCACAGTGACTTTATATCATTCCTCTACCTCTCGCAGAAGTTCAGTTAGATTTGATAAGATAGGCAAGCGAATAAAGTCTTTGGAAGTATTTGAAGATGATAATCATATTACAATAAATTTTGATTCGATAAAGCAAGTTACAAATTTTCAAGAAGATTTATTCAATATAAGAAATCCTGATAGTTTCGGGATTCCGAAAAGATTAGAAAAATCTGAGATCGAAAAAAAATATGAGCTAGTAAAATAAGTTCATGAATTAAATTTTATACCAGCCCTGATATAATGTAATTTTTATGAATTTTAAACTTGCATTAGTATTTTAAAAATTCTATTTTTATTTTGCTAGTAGTGGGTATTGTATTTGCTCAGTTGGTCAGGTTCGAAAGGAAGCAGCCGAAGTAATCTTCAATAGGTCATTACTAGCTTTATTGTCCTCTTAACATCTCCAATGTTTGCAAATGAAAACGTCTACTAGCTACATTAATTTTGCCAGGAAGTATCGTCCCAATAATCTTGCAGAATTGGTAGGACAACAACCTCTTGTAAAAATACTAAACTATTCAATAATTAACAATAGGCTAGCGCAAGGATATCTTTTGACTGGTATAAGAGGTACGGGCAAGACTACTTCAGCCAGAATTATAGCTAAGACTGTTAATTGTTCGTCAGCAATAATTAAAGACACCATTATAAATCCATGCGAGCAATGCCAAAATTGCCGAAGTTTTAATGAGCAAAAACATCCAGATATCATAGAAGTGGATGCCGCAAGTAAAACTGGCGTGGATGACATACGAGAAATAATTGAAAGTAGTGAGTACAGACCTTTATTAGGTAAGTATAAAATATTCGTGATTGACGAAGTACATATGTTGTCTAAGAATGCTTTTAATGCCTTACTCAAGGTTTTAGAAGAACCATCTCCACATGTAATTTTTATCTTTGCTACTACTGAAGTTCAAAAGATACCTTTAACGATAATATCTAGATGCCAAAGATACGATCTTAGGAGACTAGTATTCGATGAAATTTTTAATTTAGTAAAGGGAGTTGCTTCAAAAGAGTTGATTAATATAGAACCAGAAGCTCTACAATTAATAGCTATCAAATCAGAAGGATCTGCAAGAGAAGCTGTGGCTCTACTGGATCAAGTCGCAAACTTTAGAGAAGATAGCACAAGTAACAACTTGATTACTTTTAGCGTGATTAGCCAGATGCTTGGGGTAGTAGATACTGGAGTAATAATAAAACTCTTTAATTATATTATTGAAAATAATGGAATTCAGATTGTAGATCTGATTAATGAAATTTATCAGCTTTCTGTTAGCTTAGAGAGTTTAATTATAAGCATGTCGGATTTTATAGCCTACTTAAGTAAAGTTAAGCTGAGTACGAATTATCATATATCCAAATATAGCCATTATGAGAATGACGTAACAGCTATTCTTACTTTAATCGATGCGGGTAGGCTATCAATTTTGTGGCAAATATTCTATAAGGGACTCAATGAAATAAAGACTTCGTACAATCAGCTCGTATCTTGTGAAATGCTATTTCTTAAGGCGACTTACTCATATACTTTGCCTGCTCCAGAAGATTTATTCAGTACAGATAATGCTATCAGCCCTAATCTGGCCTTATCTACTCCCGAAACTAGTATTAGTGCAAGTCAGATCAACAGTACCAAAGAATTTGATCAACAGGCTGCGAACGTAAACAATATGGAAACAAAATTCATCGATTTTTTAGCTTTCCTACGTAGACAACGAGAGATGGATATCTATTATCAATTGTTTAATGAATATGAATTAAAGAATTTTGAAAACGAGAATTTTGAAATAGCCAGTGAGAATGTTAATATTAAATTAAAAGATCAAATAGCTTCTCTCTTACTAAAGTGGAGTGGTAGGAAATGGAACGTTATAATCGCTAAAAGCTCTGGAACTGTTTCCTTAAAAAATCAACTAGTTAGTAAGATAGAATCTGGGAAAGAATGGACAACTATCAAAAAGTTTTTTCCATCTGCAAATATTTCGGATATATTAATGAAAAAGTAAAAAGGAGAAATAATGACAAATTTTAACCAGTTTTTGGAGCAAGCTCAAGGAATGCAGAAAAAGATGCAAGAAATACAAGAACAAATGGCTAATACCGAATATGAAGGCAGAGCAGGTGGCGGACTTGTTTCCGTAAAAGTGACCGGCCGCGGGGATGTAAGGAAGATTCATATCGATCAATCAATGCTAAAAATTGAAGAGAAGGACGTGCTAGAAGATCTTATAGTTGCTGCATTTACGGATGCTAAACAAAAAGTTGATCAGGATTCTCAAAACTCTATATCTTCTACTTTTGGGGGTATAAGCCTGCCGCCAGGAATCAAGTTTTAATATATTATAGCCAACTGGCACTCTGTAAACTCAACAATAAAGTATCATAATTGCTTTGATGAACAAGGAAAACGAAATTGAGCAGCTAATCTATCTCTTTTCTAAACTTTCAGGTCTTGGACAACGTTCAGCTAGAACGTTCAGCTAGGAGGATAATATTATACATCTTTTGCATGGTAAAGACACTAGACTCAAGGGATTAATTGAAGGTTTGTCTCGTGGATCAGAGAAGATTTGTGAGATGCAAAATCCTTGAGTAAACTGACCCTTGTCATATTCATTTGCATTTTGATTAAAATCTAGTAAAATACCGAAGTTAATTGGAGAATGTACGATGTTTAAAGTAGAAAAAATACTAGCAGCATTTCTTATATCTATCGGCATTGGGTTTGCTGGCTATTCGATTGGGAATGCATTATTTAAGTCTAAGCTTCTGGATAGGCAAGTGTCAGTAAAAGGCTTGTCTGAGAGACAAATAACATCTGATTACGCGGTACTAAAAATCACTGCCAAATCTACAGGGAACAATTTGATTGAATGTGATAATAAAATTGAAAAAGATAGATTGGTTATAATTGACTATTTGTTAGGATTAGGTTTTGCAGAAAGTGAAATTACTACAGGAGATTACTTTATCTACGACTCGCTAGCTCAAGCTTATAGAAATGATAATTCAAGTAACTCGATAAATTACCGCTACGTTATTGAAGCTTCTCTTCTGCTCAAAACAAAAAATGTTCAAGATGTACAAAAAGCTATTCAAAAGCAAAACCTTCTAGCTAAAGAAGGAGTAGTGTTTGTTAATGATGGACCGTACTTTGAATTTGATCGGCTGAATGAGCTTAAACCAGATATGATAGCAGAAGGAATTAAAAATGCTCGTATTGCTGCAGAAAAGTTTGCTCAAGATTCTGGTAGCAAGATTGGAAAGTTAAAAAAAGCTAATCAAGGTATTTTTACAATAAGCCCTGCGGAATCTTCTGAGTCAAATAACCCAAATTATGACGACAATTGTTCTGCTCGTAAAAGCTTGAATAAAAAAGTGAGGCTGGTAACCACACTGGAATATTTTTTGGAAGAGAATTAAGAGGACTGCTAATTCCTTATATAATAGAGTGTAAAGTTAGAGTGTAGAGTGAAAAAATAGGACAAACAATAAGGTAAAAAAGTTTCTAAATAAGATTGAATAATATCAATCATTTATGAGGAACAAATATCCAAAAAAAGATAAGAAATTTTAGTGTAGAATGAAGAGGAAAATAGTCTTTGAATGACTAATAAGAAGATGTTAAAATAAGCGAGTGATCATTAAAATACGGACTATTTGGGTAAACTATAGGGAATTGGAAAAAGCAATTCTTGAATAATGCATAATTGGCATTTGAACCAGCGAAAATATTGAGCTAATATAAGGATCAAATTGGTGCATCAAAGAATCTGTAGACTCAATAATAAAATATCATAATTACTTTGATGAATAAAGAGAACGAAATTGAGCAGCTAGTCTATCTCTTTTCTAAACTTCCAGGTCTTGGACAACGTTCAGCCAGGAGGATAATATTACATCTTTTGCAAGATAAAGATACTAGGCTCAAGGGGTTAATTGAAGGTTTGTCTCGTGCATCAGAGAAGATTATGAAATGCAAGATCTGTGGTAATGTTGATTCTTCTGAGATTTGCACAATTTGTGCTTCAGAAAAAAGAGATCAAAAGATGATTGCTATTGTTGAAACAGTTGCAGAGCTTTGGGCTATTGAGCGTAGCAAAATATTTAGTGGCAGCTATCACGTGCTGGGAAGTGTTTTGTCTGCTGCTGCGAGGCGCAGTCCTAAGGAATTGAGATTGCCAGAGCTGCTCAGCAGATGCAAAAATCTCGAAGTGCAAGAAATTATCATTGCTACTAACTCGACTTTAGAAGGTCAAACTACTGCTTATTTCATTACTGAGTTTTTCAAAGATTCTAATATCAGGATTTCAAGATTAGCCAGTGGAATACCTATGGGCGGAGAACTCGACTATTTGGATGAAGGAACTTTGACCGCCGCAATTAATTTGCGCCAGCCTTTCGGCTGATTAGCAAATAGTGATAAAAACCAAGCAAATATCTATTAAAGGAGGAATGGTTATGTCTAATCAAGAAGTTACAATAAATTTAGCTACTTTAGACTATCCAGTCATACAGAACATGGCTCGCTTCTATATTTACGATCGCACTAAATATATGGGCTAGGGATGTCTAGAGACAGGATTATACGAATGTATTGATTTCAAACACTATTTCGAATCGAAAGAAAAACTCCCATACATAATTAGGATTGGCGGTGAACTTGCAGGATTTGTCTTGATTGATAAAGCGTATCTAGTTGAAAAAGTGGACTGGAACATGGGCGAATTTTTTATATTAGCTAAATTCCAATCACATGGTATTGGCACTCAGGTGGCCAAAGAAATCATAGAACATTTGCCGGGAAGATGGTCCATAGCAGTGATGCCTGAGAACAAAAAGGCTCTTGATTTTTGGCAGAAAGTAGTCGGAGCTATATCTCTAGGTAAATTTAGAGAAACATTTAGATCAGCAAAGGAATTGGTGACACTTGAGAATCCTGATCCTTATGCTATGATTATTTTTCATTTTGAGCTTTAAGCCTCAGCTAGATAGGATTATTGCCTGAATTCTCCCTTATAAACCTATAAACGCTGAAACAAACCTACAACTTCTAAATGTGTTGTGAAAGGAAACTGATCTAGGGGAATTATGTTATTTAATTTGTATCCTCCTTCAATTAAAACTTTTGCATCTCTAGCAAAACTCCTAGGATTGCAAGAAATATAGACTATCTTTTCGACAATACTAACGGCTAGATTTTGCGATTGCGCTAAGGCTCCAGCTCTTGGAGGATTAATGACGATGAATTTATAATGATTTAGCAATGTATTAATTAGCGGAAAATCGAATAAATTACGTTCTTCAAGTTCTATTAATAAATTGCTATCCACTGCAGCTTTTCTAATAGCTTGCAAAGATTTGTGATCGAGTTCAAACCCTGTAGTGCTAAAATGTCGACTCAAGGGTATAGTAAAAGTTCCTCTACCGCAAAAAAGATCGGCTACACGCATATTTTTACTCGGTGAAATAATATCGCTTAAAAAAAAATCTAATACTAATTTTTTAAGAATATGATCAGATAGATAGGTTGCCTGAGAAAAGCTATTTGCTTCAATTCCAACTCGGACTCCGTCGATTTCAATATAAGGTCTAGCTGTTTCATAAATAACTATCTCTTTAGAATTAATAGCGCTTAAAATTAACTGAATTATGTTATATTTATGACAGAATCTTACCATCTCTTGGCGATTTTCTTCTGACAAAAAGTACTGATCTCGAACATCAAAAATTAAGTGAATCCCGTTACTTGCCTGATTCAAAAATATTTGGGCTTTCTGCCTATCAGTTAAAATTTTACGAAAAATCAGTTTTAGTGGTTCAATTAGATTAGATAATGAGTCTAAAATTGCAGGACATTGATCAATATTAATGATCTGATGAGAATGAAAACGGTAAAAACCTAAGAATATACGGTCATTTTTTTTCAGTATTTCCATGTTCGCACGACGTCTTTGACCAAATGGAATAGAAATTAAAGGCGCTATATTATTTCTAATATCTTTTTCAATTAGCGAATCTTTTAGTAAGCCTAATTTGAAATTATTATAAATGTTTGGATTTAAATGTTGAAGCAAACATCCTCCACAGGCACCAAAGTATGTACATTGTGGTTTCACTCTATTAGGAGACTCCTCTATAACATTTTTAAGTACAAATTCTAGATGTCCCCTATACTTATGTCTCTCGAATTCTACTATTTCGTTTTCCAAGGTATATGGTAGTTCAACTAATCCTTTGTCAGTTTGACCTACTCCTAAGCCTTTATAATTTAAAAACTTTAATTTACATTTAGAGGTTTCTATTAAAGTCACAGCTACTCCTTATTATCTAAAAATTATATATTAAATAATAAGGCTGCTATGTATACTAATATTTTAGTCAGCACGGTAAGCATAGCTTTCTTTACCAGTTTACAGCTTTGAATAACGAGTCATCACGACAACACTCCTAGCACACAAATTCTGCTACAATTTCATATCTCTTTAAAAAAAGTCATTCCTATTGATCTGTAAATCGCCCAGTAATCTTGATATATTCTACTCTGCTACTCATTATGCTGGTAAAAACTAACTATGTATAGCTAATCCTGGATAAAAATGTTAGGTACAAAAGTCTCTAAAAAGAGAATTAATGTCACAAGAATATTTACGTCTTAAATATTTAGCATATGCCCATTTATGCTCGATTGGATTAAGATCAGGGCTATAAGGAGGGAGATACTCAAGAAATGTGACCTACTGTTTTTATCTGTTCTTGCATTGTAGAACCTTTATGAAAAGCAGGGTTATCCATAACAACGACAGTTCCTTGCAGTAGCTTAGGCAATAGGTCTTGTTCAACCCAGCTGTTGAAGACTTCCGTATTAATAAGTTTGATCAAATAAGCTTGCCGTCAGTCAATTGCTTACTTCGAAGCTCCTATGGCGTTAGTCTACCGCGTACACCCCAATCAATGTGTTTTGTAACATCTTTGGCCCTTAGGAGCATAACCGTGTGTTCTTGGCATATCATGTCCGAAATCGCTCTCATCAATATAAGCTATAGGCTTGTTTTGCTCTTGATAGACTTTGATTCTCTGACAGAAGTTTTGCCTGTCTTCTTCTTTTGCCTTTGGATGCTTCAATGCTTTTTTTATATGTAACCCCAAGCCTCTTTGGCGCATGCCATGCTCCATTCTTACTACAGCCTAATCTCTTAAGCCCTCTCGTATTTGCTATACACGATCGGGATATTTCTTGATATCCCTTACCAAAGCTTCCATATCTATCTTTGTTGCAGGCTTGTTCCTTTCATTCTTAGCTAGCTTACCTCTTAAGCCAATTTACTAGTGTTGTCGTCCCTATACCAAATCGCTTAGCTGTTTTTGCTATACTTTTTTGCTATACTTAATTTCTCTCTTACCTTCATTTTAAGGACTTTCTCTCTGAAATCTTTCGAATATGTCATAATACTCATGTCCTAGCACTTTTATCCAGGATTAGCTATCTTCCCGAGTAATGAACTCTAACATCAACCGATTCGCTGCTTCATCTCTCGTTGAATGGTATGAATTTTCTTTGAACATAACCAGTATAAAGTTGGCGTGGACGATTTATTTTTTGTTCATGATCTTCTTGCATTTCTTTCCATTGCGCCATCCAACCTATAGTTCTTGCAACTGCAAATATCACTGTAAACATTTGCGAAGGTATATTCATTGCTTGGTAAATAATTCCGGAGTAAAAATCTACGTTAGGATATAATTTGCGTTCAATGAAATATTGATCATTAAGTGCAATTTTTTCTAGCTCCATTGCAATCTGCATTAATGGATTATTTTGAAGTTGACCTAGTTCTGCGAGTACTTCCTTGCAAGTTTCCCTCAGAACAGTAGCACGCGGATCATAATTCTTATAAACTCTATGGCCAAAACCCATAAGTCTAAAACCACTACTTTTATCTTTAGCCTTCGTTATGAATTCTGGTATACGTTCGGGGCTACCTATCTTTTTGAGCATATTTATGACCGCTTCGTTGGCTCCTCCATGAGCAGGACCCCATAGAGAAGCAATTCCAGCACTTATACAAGCAAAAGGGTTAGCACCTGAGGAACCAGCTAAGCGTACTGTGGAGGTAGATGCATTTTGTTCATGATCAGCATGAAGAATAAAAATTTTATCTAAAGCCTTACTTAAAACTGGGTTCACCTTATATTGTTCGCAAGGTGTTGCGAACATCATATGAAGGAAATTTTCAGCAAAGGAATAATTATTATTAGGGTATATGAAAGGATGACCTATTGAGTATTTATACGCCATGGAGGCTATAGTAGGCATTTTGGCTATCATTCTTATAGCACCAAGTTCACGCTCTTCAGCGTTTCTGACATCAAGTACATCATGATAAAATGCAGATAAAGATCCTACTGCTGATAATACCATCGCCATTGGATGAGCAGAGTGCCTAAATCCTCTAAACAGGTTTCTTAATTGTTCATTAACTAATGAATGATGAGAAACCTTATCATTAAAGGATTCATATTGCTCTTTATTTGGTAACTCACCGTTAAGCAATAGATATGATACCTCTATGAAGTTACTTTTTTCTGCTAGATCTTCAATATCGTAGCCACGATGACGTAATATTCCTAGATCTCCATCTATGTAAGTTACAGAAGATTGGCAGGAAGCAGTTGACATAAAACCTGGATCGAAAGTAAAATACCCAGTGCTGTCATACAATTTACTAACATCAATGACATTCTGACCAATTGATGCTTTTTTGATCGGAAATTCGTATGATTGATCGCCAATTTTTAATTGTGCAGATACCGGGTTTTGATCATCGTGCTTAGCCATATCACTTCCTATATTACATTACTATGTTTTAAATTATACTTATCTAAAGATTTAAATAGTAGTAAAAGTAGATAGAGGACTTGTTCCTAGATTTAATTATGTAGTGTGGATTACACAGTTTTTGAGATGTTACTTAATATTATTTAAATTGAGAATCCATTATCTTGAACAAATTTTTTAATCCTTAATAAATCGTACCATGTCGTCTTTTTTTGTAAAGGCTGCCTAAGCAAATAAGCTGGATGAAATATCACCATGACTGGTATTGGATTGCTCAAATATTGATTGGAATAAGAATAATAATCTTGTCTGATTTTGGTCACACCGGCATTTTTTCCTAATAAGCTGGTAGCGGCTACATTACCAACTAAAATAATTAATTTAGGCGCAGCAAAAGCAATATGTTTTTCAACGAAGGGGCGACAAATATCTATTTCTTGAGGAGTTGGCTTTCTATTAGCTGGAGGGCGCCAAAATATAGTATTAGTAATATAGGCATTCTTATAGCGGTAAACGCCAATAGATTTTAACATATTATCGAGTAATTTTCCGCTCTCACCACAGAATGGTATTCCCATTTTATCTTCTGTAGCACCTGGAGCTTCCCCTATGAGCATCAGGGGAGCATAAGGAGTGCCATCAGAGAATACTGTATTTTCAGCCATTTGTTTTAGATTACATCCTTCAAAATTTGCTACAATTTCTTTAAGTTCATCAATAGAGTTTGCAGCCTCTGCTAGCTTACGCGAAGTCGAGATAATATTGGGTTCATTATTTATTAAATTCTCTTGCATAGATGAATCCTTAGAGTTATTTTGGAGTATATTGGCGTTATCTAAACTGAGCGATTTTAAGTTCTTGACTCTAGATCTTGCTAACTCATGATCTTGATTATACGAATAATAATAATCAATATCCTGAATCGTTAGCCATTTAAGCGCGTCTATTTTCGATTTGAGATTTGTCATCTATATTTAATGATTTGATAAGATATTATATCACTCTTTATTATAGGCTGTCACTATGTTCTTGGAGTTAAAAAACATTGCTTATAATGACTACAAAGTGTTAGGTGTAGTACTAGACAAAGCATAAATAAAAAGTTGGGGTTAAGAGTTAATGACACTTAGAGCTAACTACTATATAAAACATCAATAGTAGATTGACGATGCTTCAACAATGAATACGATAAGATCAAGGCGTAAGGATGGCTTTAATTAAATTCAAACTTATCATTAATGAGTTTGATAATAAAACTTCGATCGATAAAATAAAGACTATAGATGCTAATTTGGATGAAGCTAGACTTGATAGATCTATTTCTATGTTGTTACCAGATACTTCAAGAAGTTATATCCAGAGAGCTATAAAGGATAGTTACGTCGCCGTTAATGGCTCAGTTATTTCTGACTGTGCATACAAAATCAAGCAGAATGATACAGTTGAGATAAAGCTTACAGAGCTATTGCCAACATACATGTGTGAAACTGAAATGCCACTCGATATAGTATTCGAGGACGACGATATATTAGTGATTAATAAGCCTAGTGGTCTGACCGTTCATCCTGGTGCTGGCAATTACCAAGATACTTTAGCAAATGCGCTATTATACTACTCCAAATCTCTATCTGATATAGGAGGTCACTTTAGACCAGGAATAGTGCATCGTTTGGATAAGGACACTTCTGGACTTATGATAGTTGCCAAAAACAATGAGACACACGTAAATTTGGCTGCCCAAATTGAGAAAAGAGATTTCGTAAGAAAATATAAAGCTTTAAGTTGGGGAATGATTAATCCTGTAAGTGGCATAATC
>JBPBQH010000044.1:0-12183 GCA_050954685.1 Janthinobacterium lividum
TCAAATAACATTATATGCATACCTCCTGGTTTGAGTTCAATTTCACTCTTAGCAGGAATTACAATTTTGTTAATAGTTACCATTTTGCTTACTTTATTCTCGTCTACGTAGCTTTGATGAAGCTCGGTACGGTTAGCAGCTATAGTAGAAGCTCTAACTAAAGTATAAGAATTGGCTGAATTGTTTTTTATTTTCAAATAGATAGCCGAATTCTTATTAGGAGACAAAGAAGGCCTTGCCCAAGCGCCTCGAAATTCTAATATCTTACTTGACATCTTTTCATCTTGCTTAGCGCTTTGAGATTGTTGCAGGACATCTGTTTGACTGCTTGTTGCAGTACTTACGTTTGTAATATTTGCGACAGATAAATTAACGTAACAAAATAGAGATAAAAAACTAAATGTAAGGATTTTTTTGTTCATGAAAGTCAGATTAATTTATTATATACGATTAAGTATAGACTATGTTTACAGGATTTATAGAAAAATTGCCAAACTCGGAAGTTTTAGTTCAGAAGAACCTTGCTTTGAGTCTGGCATAAAATTTAACGTAGGCAGATAGATGCACTTATCGATCTGAAGGTAAATACTTGTTTGCAATTATAGAGTTATTTTTTCTTTTCTACTTTAGTTTCGACTTCAACAGCTTCTGTTGTGCCAACTGGTGATTCTGTTGTTACAGTTGTTTCTTCAACTTTTTTCGATTCCGTAGTAGTTGGGTTTGCAAAAACACTAGTTGAAAACATTAAAGCTAAAATAATTGTAAATATTTTGTTCATAAGGACCTCACTTTTTGTAAAGCTAACTATAGAACAAATCGCGGACTTTTCAAGACAAAATATTAATTTTCTTAAAGTATTATTAATAAAAATCCCTAAATAATCCAATATTTTTGGCGTAGTAGTAAGTATTAATAACATAAATAGGATTATTAATATTATTTATCGCATTAGGCCTACCCTGCTAAATTGTAAGGTATTATAAAATTGATACTTGCTCCTCCTCTTGCATTACTAATAGCCCATATTTCTCCCCCGTGGATTCTTATAATTTCTTTACATATTGCCAATCCTAAGCCTTTACCGCATGCTTTGGAGGCCGTTCTACTACTCTCAGCGAATGGCTCAAATATAAATTCAAGCTCATCTTCTGGAATACCTAGATCTTGATCCTTGATAGAGCATTGGACTCCATATAATGAACTACCGGATAAAGATACGTCGCGGAGTTCAACAATGATAGGCTTATCTGGAGCCGTCCATCTTAAGGAATTCATTAGTAGATTACTTACTACTTGAATTGTTTTTTCCTTATCAAGATTCAAGTAGTAATTTTTAACGTCCTCAAATATTATTTTAGCTTTTTTGTCCAATTTAGATGAATGATTAAGAGATCTGACTACCTCTCTTATTAAAGAAGTTATATTTCCTCTTTTTAATTTCAGATTTTTGTCATTTGCTATTAAGTCAGACAGATCAAAAGCATTGATTACAAAAGTTGATAGTCTTCTTGCACTAATAGCTATTTTAATTACCGATTCTTTTCTACTCTTATCATCAAATTTTTTTCATCCATCAGCAAGAGCCTCCGAAGTAGCTACAAATGCTTGGAGTGGATTTCTAATTTCATGATTTAAATTACTTAAGAATCTTTCCTTAATACTTGATGATTTCTCCAGCAAGGTCTCGGTTCGCTCTAATAGATCTTGAATTTTTTTCTTCTCGGTAATATCCATAGAAATACCGATAATGCCAATTACATTTTCGTCATTGTCGGTTAAAGAGCTTTCGGAGCTTAGAAATATTCTGGTGGAACCAGTACTTATTTATAGGACGCTCTTCAATCTCATATGGTTTTTTAGTACTGGTAACGAGCTGATCTATTTCTCTTATCCGGTTAGCTTGCTTCTTCCAGAGTAACTGATAGTCTGTTTTTCCCACTAATTGGTCTCTACTATCAAGACCTGCCATCTCGAGCATATATTTATTACAACCTAAGTATGTTCCATCTAAATCTTTCCGATAGATACTCACTGGTATTACATCTATCAGCTGAAGATTGACTGCTATATTGTCGAGATTTTTGTTCATATAAACTCCAATTATAGCTAGCTTAAGAAAATTATTAAATGAGTACCTAAAGCTGCATCTTTTCAAGCCCTAATCTTTCAAATAGATTATTGTCTTTCATAGGCGTAGGGTTTTTAGCTGTTAGCAATTTCTCACCATAGAAAATGGAATTAGCGCCAGCAAAAAAACATAAAGATTGTAACTCATCGGACATATTTTCACGACCTGCGGTAAGGCGCACAGTTGAGCCTGGCATCATAATGCGAGCTAAAGCTACGACGCGCACAATATCAAATGGATCTGGCGCTGGTAATTTCTCAAGGGGAGTACCAGTGATTGGAATTAACTGATTTATCGGTACTGATTTTGGAGTTTTTTGCATATTCGCTAAAGTAAGCAACATATTGATTCGATGTTCGTTAGTCTCTCCCATTCCGAGTATACCTCCACAACAGACATTTATTCCAGCTTCCTCGACGTACTTAATAGTGTTTAAGCGATCATCAAAGGTTCTCGTAGTAATTATCTTATTATAAAATTCTGCAGAAGTATCTATATTATGATTATAATAATCAAGCCCTGCTTCCTTAAGTTTTAAGGCTTGTTCTGGTCTTAGTAAGCCCAAAGTGACACAAGATTCGAGCTGTAGCGTTTTTACTTCTCTGATCATTTCGCATACTAGATCTATTTCGCTATCTTTTGGGCCTCTCCAGGCGGCACCTAAGCAAAATCTAGTACTACCAGCTTCTTTTGCTCGTTTTGCATGCTCTATCACAGTTTGCTTATTCATCAAGGGCTCTTTTTTGAGGCCAGTATCATAATGCGCAGACTGCGGACAATAACTACAATTTTCAGGACAGCTACCAGTTTTAATATTCAGTAACGTACTTATTTGTAAAGCATTGGGATTAAAATTTTGCCTATGAATCTGATGTGCTTTATATATTAAGTCATTAAAAGGAAGTTTAAAAAGCTTGTCAGCTTCCTCAAAAAGCCATACTTCCCTCTTTTTTGACATAACAACTATTTTTGTATATTTATATTAATCTTTATTTCAATAAATGCTAAAGTTGAACTATGAATAATTTAAGTTCCTACTTAAGATATTGCGACAACCTAAGAGATACACGAAAACTTCGCGAGTTGCTAGTGCAGAGAAGTAGCTTTAATAAAAAATGCATTAATTTTTCGAGCAACGATTATCTATTACTGAGCCGTTCTGATGATTTGCTGAAAGCGGCTCAAGATTTTGGAGTATTATACGGTGTCGGAAGCACTGGTTCTAGACTACTATCTGGAAATAGCAAGTCATTTACAGACTTTGAAATGCAAATAGCTAAAGATAAACATACAGAAGCTGCGCTAATTTTTAACTCTGGTTACCAAGCCAATTTGAGTATAATAGCAAGTCTCTGTGATAGTAAAGTCTTAGGACAGCAAGCTTTAGTATTTTTTGATAAACTAAATCATGCAAGCCTGTATCAGGGCATCTTTTTATGTGGAGCAAAATTAATTCGCTATGCACATAATAATATGGAAGATTTACATCAATTACTTCAACAATATAATAACGACCCAAGGCCAAAATTCATAGTTTCTGAGACGTTATTTGGAATGGACGGTGATATCGTGAATCTTCCAGCTCTTGTGGATTTTGCAAGTGAATATAATGCTCTCTTATATTTAGACGAAGCACATAGTACGGGTATTCTAGGTGAATACGGCTATGGATTGTCAACAACGCTCGATATGAGCCGTATCTCATATGTTGTTATGGGAACATTTAGCAAAGCAATGGGCGTTTGTGGTGCTTATGTCGCTTGCTCTCATCAGATTAGAGATTACCTAGTGAATAAATGTATAGGCTTTATATATTCAACTAGTCTATCACCTATGGTTATCGGTGCAGCAACTAAAGCCTGGCAATTAATAAAAGATTTACATCAGGAGCGCAAAGAATTATTAGAAAAAGCAGATATATTGCGTAACAACTTGAAAAAATCAGGACTGGACATTGGGCAATCTTCAACTCATATTATTCCGATTATTTTAAAGAAAGAAGGTATAGTATTAAATCTTCAGCAGAAGCTCTTAGAATATAGCATCCTGGTTTCAGCGATTAGGTCTCCTACCGTTCCTCCTGGAAGCGCACGTATCCGTATTGCTCTTAATATAGGTCATAATGATTGTGAAATATCCGCATTAACTAATTGTTTGAAATCATTACTTTAAAATAAGGAAAAATTGACAGAACAAAATCAGGTTTATCATAATCTAGAGAGATCGAAGCTCGTACATACTTTATATTAGCCTCTTTTGCTAAAAGAGATACTTTTCCATTAATAGTTTGTTATATTACAAAGCGCTAGAGTAGCTTCCAGCAAGCCTTATTAGCATTACTTAAACTAGAAGCATAAACAGTTTATTCCATGTTATTTTTTAACCAAATCTGGGGATCATTATTTATTAATTCGGAACCCGCAAAGCTCAAATGATTGTCATCGACATAATAAGCTATATAATTTCTTGCTACATAATATCTATTTGAGTCACATAAGAAGTTCGTAAGGTCATAGATCATTAGACTAGGTACTCTTCTCTTAATTTCAGCAACTAGCTGTCTGTGAAAGCAAACAATAATATAATTGCAATAACTGCAACCAATCTTAATCCGGCTATAACTCTACAATATAATTCTACGGTATAATATTGTACTAAACTTCCCTGATCTAATTATTTATACTCAAACAAATAAACATGCTTAAAAAGCAATGAGAGTGATCATTTTGATAACCAACAAATATAATATTTTTATTTAAGTTCTATGTTAATTACTTTTAAAAATGGAGTCTTCAAAAATAAAATATTTGAATATTTTAAAAAATACTGTTTGACATGCATAAAAATTCTATATATAAAATCCCTACACGGAAATTGAAAAAACTTTCTGTGGCTGTTTTACAAGTTGATAAAGTTAAAAACTTAAATACACCGCAATAATAAAGATTTAATTTATTTTGTGAGTGGATACTGAAGATTTGTGCAAAATTAATTCTGCATACATCGTGTAATCTCAAGTCTATAATAATAATTAAAGTAAATAAAAAAAGAGCATTTGGTGGATGCCTTGGCGTTAGAAGGCGATGAAGGACGTAATACGCTGCGATAAGCTTCGGGGAGCTGCGAATAAGCTTTGATCCGAAGATTTCCGAATGGGGAAACCCACCTGTTTATACAGGTATTGTGTAGTGAATAAATAGCTACATAAGGCGAACCCAGTGAACTGAAATATCTCAGTAGCTGGAGGAAAGGACATCAACAGAGACTCCGTTAGTAGTGACGAGCGAACGCGGATCAGGCCAGTAGCTTAGAAGTAAAAACTAGAACAATCTGGAAAGGTTGGCTATAGAGGGTGATAGCCCCGTATAGGTAAAAAGCTTCTAAGTTCTCGAGTAAGGCGGGACACGTGAAATCCTGTCTGAATATGGGGGGACCACCCTCCAAGCCTAAGTACTCTCTAACGACCGATAGTGAACAAGTACCGTGAGGGAAAGGTGAAAAGAACCCCGACAAGGGGAGTGAAATAGACCTGAAACTGAATGCTTACAAGCAGTCGGAGCAGACTTGTTCTGTGACGGCGTACCTTTTGTATAATGGGTCAGCGACTTAGTTTATCGAGCAAGCTTAAGCCGTTAGGTGTAGGCGCAGCGAAAGCGAGTCTTAATAGGGCGCTTTAGTTCGATGAATTAGACCCGAAACCGGGTGATCTAGCCATGGCCAGGCTGCAGGCGGAGTAACATCTGCTGAAGGGCCGAACCCACTAATGTTGAAAAATTAGGGGATGAGCTGTGGTTAGGGGTGAAAGGCCAATCAAACTCGGATATAGCTGGTTCTCCGCGAAATCTATTTAGGTAGAGCGTTATAGCGATTACCATCGAAGGTAGAGCACTGGATGAGCTAGGGGGTCCTACAGACTTACCAAACTCAACCAAACTCCGAATGTCGATGAGTACAGCATAGCAGACAGACCATGGGTGCTAAGGTCCATGGTCAAGAGGGAAACAGCCCAGACCGCCATCTAAGGTCCCCAAATCATGACTAAGTGTTAAAGGATGTGAAAGGACCAAAACAACTAGGATGTTGGCTTAGAAGCAGCCATCATTTAAAGAAAGCGTAATAGCTCACTAGTCTAAATAAGTTCTCTTGCGCCAACAATGTAACGGGGCTCAAGTCATGTACCGAAGATGCGGATTTGTACATATTAGTTGTATGTACAAGTGGTAGCGGAGCGTTCCGTAAGCCTGTGAAGGCGAACTGCGAGGTTTGCTGGAGGTATCGGAAGTGAGAATGCTGACATAAGTAGCGATAAAGAATGTGAGAGACATTCTCGCCGAAAGTCCAAGGGTTCCTGCTTAAAGTTAATCTGAGCAGGTTTAGTCGGCCCCTAAGGCGAGGCTGAAAGGCGTAGTCGATGGGAATCAGGTTAATATTCCTGAACCTGAGGGTGGTGACGAAGATAGTAAATTGTCTAGACTTATTGGATTGTCTAGGCAGTGAATAGCTTCCAGGAAATAGCCCCCTCGCTAAAGACCGTACCCCAAACCGACACAGGTGGACAGGTAGAGTATACCAAGGCGCTTGAGAGAACGATGCTGAAGGAACTAGGCAAATTGCATCTGTAACTTCGGGAGAAGGATGACCCGCAGATGGGCAACCATTTACGGGTGGCACAAACTAGGGGGTAGCGACTGTTTATTAAAAACACAGGGCTCTGCAAAGTCAATAGACGAAGTATAGGGTCTGACGCCTGCCCAGTGCCGGAAGATTAAAAGGAGGGGTGCAAGCTCTGAATTGAAGTCCCGGTGAACGGCGGCCGTAACTATGACGGTCCTAAGGTAGCGAAATTCCTTGTCGGGTAAGTTCCGACCTGCACGAATGGCGTAACGACTTCCCCACTGTCTCCAGTATCGACTCAGCGAAATTGAATTCTCCGTGAAGATGCGGAGTTCCCGCGGTTAGACGGAAAGACCCCATGAACCTTTACTATAGCTTTGCACTGGTATTAGAAATTAGATGTGCAGGATAGGTGGGAGACTATGAAGCGATAGCGCTAGCTATTGTGGAGTCACCCTTGAGATACCACCCTTTTGATTTTTGATATCTAACCGAGCTCCTTGAATCAGGAGCCGAGACAATGCATGGTGGGTAGTTTGACTGGGGCGGTCGCCTCCCAAAGAGTAACGGAGGCGCGCGATGGTTAGCTCAAGTTGGTCGGAAATCAACTGTTAGAGTGCAATGGCATAAGCTAGCCTGACTGCGAGTCTGACAAGACGAGCAGAGACGAAAGTCGGTCATAGTGATCCGGTGGTCCCGAGTGGAAGGGCCATCGCTCAACGAATAAAAGGTACTCTGGGGATAACAGGCTGATGATTTCCAAGCGTCCATAGCGACGAAATCGTTTGGCACCTCGATGTCGGCTCATCACATCCTGGGGCTGGAGAAGGTCCCAAGGGTTCGGCTGTTCGCCGATTAAAGTGGTACGTGAGCTGGGTTTAGAACGTCGTGAGACAGTTCGGTCCCTATCTGCCGTGGGTGTAGGAAGTTTGAGAGGATCTGCCTTTAGTACGAGAGGACCGAGGTGGACGTACCTCTGGTGGACCAGTTGTCGCGCCAGCGGCATAGCTGGGTAGCTAAGTACGGAAGGGATAACCGCTGAATGCATCTAAGCGGGAAACCCACCTTAAAACTAGACTTCCCTATTAGAGCCGTGGAAGACCACCACGTTGATAGGCCAGGTGTGGAAGCGCAGTAATGTGTGTAGCTAACTGGTACTAATAGCTCGATTGATTTACTTTGCTGAGATTACATGCTGTATGCAGTGTTAATTTTGTATGTAAATTAAATAGTTTTTAACTTTATCAACAAAACAGCTAGTTTTATTTGCTGAACTTTAATTGAATAATTACTTTTATATTAAAAATCAGTAATTTAACTAAAATAAAAACATAAGCTTGCATAGCTGGCTTGGTGATTATAGCGTAAGTGAAACACCCGATCCCATACCGAACTCGAACGTGAAACCTTACAGCGCTAATGGTACTATGCCGTTCAGGTATGGGAGAGTAAGTCGTTGCCAAGCCTGCCATGCAAGTTTAATGTTTTAGCTTTTTCCTTCGTAATTTATCCTTCCGTTCTCTATTTAAAAAAACTATAGTTACTCTTTGATTTAGTGTATAATTAAGTTTTAATTAAGTTTTGGTGATTTTTATAATATATATTTAGCTCCTGACTCTTACATCTTAATTGATATAATTTTCTTGCGGCTTTCGATGCTAGTCTCGGTAATAATATGTTTTATGTCTAAAAAATTATCTGCATAAACTTAATTTTGATCAATTATTATTCCTTATAGTATCAATAGTTTAATCTGGCTGAATACTGTTTTAAAATAATAGACACAGCTTATATATATATTTTGCTTTTGTAATTGAATGAAAATTTTTACACTTATATATTTATCTCGTATATAAAAGCACGATAAGTTGACGAACTATCCAAATTAATAATAATTAACTGCGTACCTAAACTGCATAGCCAAACTTTACAGAAATAACATAAAAGAGAATTTACGTGCGTGTTTTGAAGTTCATATTCGAGATGTCAAAATCTTACAGGCTTTATTTACTTGGCATTGTTTGTAGCTACTTTGTTAATCGCTATTGAGACAAACTTGCAGCCATATTTAATTGAATTATTGATAGGTAGTGCCACAAATTTTGATGTAAATAGCCCTGCAAATAGTAATTCATTGTTATTAATATTTGGAATAACACAAATAACAGTAGCTCTGATCTGCACTTTCAGTGATTACTATTCAATGAAATTTAATCCATATTTTAGGGTTTATATTGCAAGGTCAATTGCTCAAAAAATTAATAAATAGTCTCATAGCTTTTTCCAAGATAATCTATCAGGAAGCATTACAGCTAAAATAAATGATTTATTCAATTTAGTATCAGGCATCATATTTACTATAAATTATCAGTTTTTAAGTTTTTTCTGACAACAACAATTACCTTATTTCTGTTAGCTAAAATTCATATTTACTTTGCTTTAAGCTTGCTAGGGTGGATGATAATTTTTGTAACTGCTACCCTTTTCACTTCGAACAAGGCAATAGCGCTATCAAAAAGCTATGCTAAATCAAAATCGATCATTTGGGGGCATATGTCAGACTATGTGACTAATATGCTAGGAGTAAGATTATTTGCTACATGTTCTCATGAAGTGAAATATTTAAATGATAAGTCACAAGATTTCATTAAAAAAAGCATAGATCATCACAAATTTTTAATATATTTTTACACAGCTCAAGGTCTCTTAACTAGAATATACGTTATTGAATTTGTAGCTCTGATTATTTATCTTAAGAGTTTGCAGCTAATCTCTGCTGGTGATTTTGTACTAGTTTTTATGCTTAATTTGAGAGCTACTAATAGTTTAGATAACTTATCTCAATACTTTGAGAAGTTTAGCATTAGATTGGGGAACTATAGATCAGGCTCTATCGATTTTGGATATATTACCAGATATTTTAGATGTAAAAGAAGCTAGTCTATTAAAAGTTACATTTGGCGAAATCAGTTTTAAAGGAGTAGAATTTGATTACAAGAATAGTGCACTTCCCCTATTCCTAAATAAATCAATAACTAATCTATACAGCCAAAAAGTTGGTCTCGTTGGTTATTCTGGTAGCGGCAAATCAACATTTGTGATATTTAATCATACGACGTCACGAAACGAGTTCTGGACAAATCCTGATTGATAATTAAGATATTAAATATGTTACTCAAGATAGTCTTAGAAATTCAATTGGTATGATTCCGCAAGGATCCTTCGCTTTTCCATAGATCTCTGATGGACAGCATACATTACGGCAGTAGATTGGACGCTACAGATGATGAAGTTATAGCACCCTCGATCGCTGCCCACGCACATGAATTTATTGAAAAGCTGCCAGAAGCAATATAGTTCCCTTGTTGGTGAGCGAGGCATAAAACTCTCAGGTGGTCAAAGACAAAGAATTGCTATAGCAAGAGCAATTCTTAAAAATGCACCTATTCTAATTTTAGATGAGGCAACTTCCCAATTAGATTCTTTGACAGAAAATATTATTCAAGAATCACTATGGCGACTAATGCAAAATTAAAACTACTCTCGTTATTGCACGCCCTCTCTCAACATTGCTAAATATGGAATGCATTTTAGCCTTTGATGGAGGCAAAATTATTATAAGATTGTACACATATTAGAACTATTGAATAAAGGCGGTCTATATAAGACTCTATGGAATACTCAAGCGAACGGTTTTTTGCCAGATAAAATGATATAAACATTGAAATATTGTCATAATATTAAGCATTTTTGGCAATTATATGATCAGATACTTAATTATCTATTCAGCAAATCAAAATATGTGATAGAAATAATGTGAATAATTTTTGATTTAAAAGCCGGAAAAATGCGTTGTATATTTAATATTATAATCTTACTTGCACTAAGCTCTTGCAGCGACGAAGCAAGTTTCTTAACTCCAGCTCAACCTCATATTGACGAATATATGAACGGGCTAAAATCATGTAAGGATGAGCAAGAAACTCAAACTAGTTCCTCGCAGTCTTCATCATCTTTGTCGCTTAACGTAAAAGCTGATCCTTCTTCTGCACTAAGTAATAGCAGTTCTAAGACTCCTGAGGACAAACAAAAGACTCTTGAAGATGAACAAAACACTAAAGTGGAAATTCAAGAAAGCCCAGGAGCTGATTCAAAGAAAGATCTAAATTCAGCACAAAGCACGCTTCCAAAAGTTGATTCTAATGCTACAGATAAAACTTCAAACGAACCAGTCCAAGATAAAGTGATAACTGAACCAGTAAAATCAGTCAATCTAGATATAAATGATAATGATATAGTATTAGGTAATAGAAATTCTAAAGTGGTTTTTATCGAATATTTTTCTCCTACATGCCCGCATTGTGCCTATTATCACAAAAATATATTCCCCGCTATTAAGAAAAAATATATAGATACTAACAAAGTTGCTTACATCATTCGTGAGTTTGTTGGCAATAAACAAGATCTAGATGCTGCCATACTTGCTAGATGTAAAGGCGATGATGATAGCTTCATAAAATTTGCAAACGTAATTCTTCAGCAACAAGAGAGTTGGTCGTTGACTAATAAATATCGTGAAATACTTACTAATATAGGCCAGCTAGGAGGTATATCACCAGAGAAATATTCAAAATGTCTTGGTGATAATAAGCTAGCGGAATTATTAATAACTAACTCTAAAATTGCTGCCAAATCTCCTAAATTCATTGGCACACCAGCATTTTTTGTTAATGGCTTACAATTTGGCGGTACCTATTCAGTCGATGGAATCTCTGAAATCATCGACCAGAAACTTTCGCAAAACTAAAATATAGTGGAAAATAAAATAGAAAAGGATACTAATCAGATTAGGGCAAGAATCGAAAAACTAACCGATTTAGAAACCAAAAAGAAACCAATGAACAAATTGAACTCCGTAGTAATTGGTACAGAAATAGTTGCAGGCGTTTTAGCTGGCTTGATATTTGGAATTTTTTTAGACAAATTATTTGCATCTAAGCCATTATTCCTTATAATTGGTTTAATATTCGGTAATATTGTTAGTGCCAGAATAGTTTGGCAAAAAACGAAGAGTAAATAAAAATGCATAGTCCACTAGCACAATTTGAAATCAAAAAACTGATTAATATAAATTTATTTAATTATGACGTCAGCTTAACCAACTCAAGCTGTTTCATGATAACTTCTGGCTTGTTCATAATAATGTATTTTGCAATGGCTTTTAGGTCAAAATCTCTTGTTCCCTCAAGATTACAAGCTAGCGGTGAGATGATCTACCAACTAATTACTGATATGTTAGAGCAAAATGTCGGTACTAAAGGGCGTAAATTTATGCCTTTAATATTTACTATATTTTTGTTCATTTTAGTTTGTAATTTGTTCGGCATGATCCCCTACGGATTCACAGTTACTAGTCATATATCAATCACTTTTGCTCTTGC
>JBPBQH010000045.1:0-12126 GCA_050954685.1 Janthinobacterium lividum
TGTACTAGTGAGAGGAGGTGTAGCAGCTGACAATGCTCATTTAGACGCAAGTAGCATCTTGATATTACAAGGTGCCGCAAGTATTGATAACGTAAATTTTAAGGCTCAGGATTCTGCAATGCAGCTTTCACAATTTGCTTATATATTAAATAGTAACCTGGTAAATACTAATGCGACAGCAGGTGTTCCTAGCGGCATTCTGCTGTTTGACGCTCCAGCAGGAACAGCACATCAAATTACTGGGAATATAGGGGCTAATGATCAGCGTCTTTCGAGCATAATATTTAACGCGGATAATACTCTAACTTTAAACGCTGCGGTTGCTCCTGGCGTGTTTGTTGATAGGATAAATACTAAAGTTGCTAATACCGGTACGTTACAAATAAATCAAGGTCCCAATGTTACAATAACTAGTGACATAGGTATGCTTGCTATGCCTTTTGGAGCTGTAAATATACTCGGTGATGGTGTAGCTGGACCTGCAACTGGACCTACAAATGTAACATTGGCTGCAAATAAAGCTATATATGCTGCAATTGATCTTGGTGCACTACAGAATAATTTGATTTTTGAAGATAGTACAACTATTACAGGTAACATAACAGCTCAGGCTCCCAGCAACAATGACTTAACTTTTGAGGGCACGACTCTAATCACGGGTAATATTGGCACTGGTAATAAGATGAAACAGCTTATTATGAATAAAGGTAGTAAGGTATTAGTGACAGGAGATGTAGCAGCTAGTAAGGCTTCTTTAGCTGAAGAGAGTAAATTGACATTAAAAGGAGCTGCCGCAATAAATATTGATAGCGTACATTTTGAGGCTCAAGATTCTACGATGCAGCTTTCAGGAATTTCCTCTACGTTGACTGGTAACCTGGTGAATGAGGGTACGGCACGTAATTCTAGAGGCGTATTGCTTACTGGAGATGTAGCAGGAATAGAGCATAAAATTGCTGGAGATGTAGGAGGCGCTAATCAACATCTTTTTGGCATATACTTTGGCGCCGATAATACTCTAACTTTACGCCCTGGTGGTGTTGCTGGAGTGGCTTCTAATCCTGGAGTGTTTGTTGATTACATAGCTACTGATGCTACTGGTAATGGTACAATACAAGTAAGTCAAGGTGCTGATGTTACAATACATAGTAACATAGGTACCGAAGTTCCAGCTAGTGCTGCGACTGGAAATGACATACTACCGGCCTATGCTCTTAAAGCTGTAAATATAATCGATGATGGTGCGGGTGGAGTTACAAATGTAACATTGACTGCAAATAAAGCTATACATGCTAAAACAATTAGTCTTGGTGTGATAAATAATAAATTGACGCTTAAAGATGGCACATCCATTACAGGTAACATAGTAACCTCTACTCCAAGCAAGGGTACCCTAACTTTTGATAAAGGGGCCGTATCTACTATCACAGGTGAGATTGGTACTAGTAATAAGATATCAGAGATTAATGTAGGTGAGGGTAGTACTGTAACAGTGACAGGAAGTGTAAGTGCTGATAATTCTTACTTAGCTAACGATAGCCAATTGATATTGCAAGGTGCTGCAATAGATATTGGTACCGTTCAAACTAATAATGATAAACAGGGTACTTTAACGTTTAAGGGTGGTGATCAAGTATTTACCGGTAGTCTAGGTGTAGCTGGAAGCCAACTAAAGACAGTTGAATTTGCTAGCGGAGGTAATGTTAGATTAGATTTGACAGCACCCGTTAACGTCGAGTCGCTATCATTTACGACAGCAGACGATAGTCAAATTACTATTAATAAGGATCTGAGCGCCACGAACATTACAACTGTTTCAGAAGCAAAGAACCAAGACTTCCTAATATCAGCAATGCAATCTATAACTGGCGAAGTCGGTAGTGCACAACATCCACTAGGCGACTTTATCTTAAATGATAGTATCATTGTATTAAATACACCAACATTTCACGCAGGAATTGCTACAGATACAGCTGGTAAAGGTTCAGCAACTCTTACGCAAATACCCGAAGGCATTAGAGACATCGGCACTAATGATAAGCCTCTATTGCATGTAACACTTGGGGTTAATAATAATGATGTGACTAATATTTACGCTAATACGATCTTAATAAGTGGTGATCTGAGGCTTAACCCATCAACTTTGTCATGTAATACTCTGCTAGTTAGTGCTCCAGTATTGCCGAATATATCAGTAACCATAAACGTTAGAGACGGTGAAATTACCGCGCCTATCTTATCAAAAGCTGATAACACAACTAATATAGTATTTAATGGTGATGTCACTTTAAGCGAGAATGTTGGTAGCAATACCGTTATCAATGGTTTCGCAGCTGCTAAGATGCGCCAAATTACGTTTAACAGAAATATAACTCTAAAGGACAGTATTGATCTCTATTCGACAAATATTGTTTTTAACAATATTAACGATGCTAATCTGAAGAGGGATTTAATCTTTGCTGAAGGGGTTAGCGGAAAAACTGTAAACTTCCATGGTAACAGTGCGATGATTAACTACAACATTACTACGGGTCAAAACACTATCGCTTTCGATGGACAAGCTTCTTTGACAAATTCTACTATGTCAGCTAATGGTGGCAAAATAACCTTTAATAATGAACTGGTTGCAAAAAGTAGCGCTATATCTATAGATGCAGGATCCTCTATAGAGTTCAGTGGTGGCGAAACTTCAACATTTACAGGTACTACTCCAATTACTGTAAGTTATAATAATAACGCAGTGGGTGCTATTATAGCTGATGGCACGGGTACGATTGTAGATTTTACTGGAGTAGCTGACGACTCTACTATCACAATCAGTGCAGTTGGAGCAGGTAGAATTTCAGGTACATACTCTATTATTCAAAATAATAATGGCGGTGTAGTAAATCTTGGCAAGAATTTCACATATAACACTGATCCTTTCAGCAAGTGGGAATTAGTCGATGCTAGCACAGGTACATTCTTAGTCAAAGATACGGCAGGTGCTGTAACTCGACAAATTCTTAAAGTAGCTAATGCAAGTAGCGCATCAGACACCAACGCTCAAGTATTTGCCGATTTATCAGCCGACTTAACTGCTGGAGCTCTATTTGATGAACTATTAGAGGTAGGTAGAATTGATAAAGTAGCAATGATTGAAGCATATGAGAGAATATCTCATAATACGGTTGTTGTTACTGCTGAAGCTACGAAATCTGCGACTGCTCAGGTTACAGCGCGTATAGGAGATGGATCAAACGCTCTTATAAATCAGGATGACAGCATAGTCAATCCTCAGTCTGCTCCGGCTGCAGGTGAAAGAGATGTCCTAAGATATGGAATCTGGGGTAATCCTATTTATGGTCAAGGCGTTCAAAAACAAAGAAAAGGAATGTCTGGCTATAAAACAAAGTCCTCTGGCATTACTGTGGGCTTTGACACAATGGCTAATGATACTATGCTAGTTGGTGTGGCTGCTACTGCCGCTAGAACTGACATTAAACACAAAAACGTTAATAGTGGTGATAGATCTAGAGGTAATACATTATTATTCTCAATCTATGGATTGCAACTAGTTAACGATAAATTCTTTGTGCAAGGTGTTGCCTCTCTTGGTACTACAAAGGTTAAAAATTCATCAACACGTGTGGGTTATGCTAATGGTGCTATAACTCGTGACAGCGTAAGTGGAAATTATGATTCAATGTCATGGGGCGGTGAGTTAATGGCTGGATTCAATGTCAATTCATTCGGTCTTGGCAACATGACACCAATGCTTGGTATGGATTATAATAGAGTCACAGATGCTGGTTTTAAAGAAACTGGTAGCAGAAATCAAAACTTTACTATTTATTCCAAACCTGTCGAGAGTTTAAGAGCAATAGCTGGGGTGAAGGCTGTAGTATTCTCTACAAACTACAATAACATGTACGTAACGCCAGAAGTACACGCTTTCATTAAACAAGGCTTGGTCAATAAAAACCCGGCTATGGCTATATCACTTGACGGTACACCTGTTGTCGTTAATAATGCTAAACCTACCAAAACTTCTTATAATCTAGGAGCAAGTCTTAATACGACTAATGGTATGATGCAGTACGGTATTACTTATGATGCGAATATCGCTCAGAAGTACGTTGGTCATCAAGGTTCTGTAAAACTTCGCATGAACTTCTAATTTAAAGAAGTCTCACAAGAAATTGATCAAGGATTGAGGTCGTGTTATTGGCCTCTTCCTACAAACATAAAGGCTTGCAGGGTATACTGACCTGCGAGCTTTTATGTTTTATACGTTATGGAAGTTGGTAGATCTCTTTCCTCTCATTGCAATTAAACTACTTCTCTAAAATGGACAATATTTTACTTGAAGTAATCTGAAGAGTGTTCTTTAATCAGATTGAAGAACAGTGAATATAAATGAATTGAGTCATATTTGGATCTAAGTCATAGCAATGGTAACTACGGTCACCATCTTTGCGCCAGCCTTTTTTAATATTGAACTACAGTATCTGACTGTTGTACCTGTAGTTAGTACATCATCCACTAGCAGAATGTTTTTGTTTTTAATATCGCGTTTATCATTAAATGTGATAGTTCCAATTATATTTTTCTTTCTAGCACTTTTTGATAAGAAGGTTTGAGATTTCGTCCATCTATTTTTAATTAGCAAATCTAAAGATAAATTCTTGCCGGAGATTTTAGCTATCTCTTTCGCGAGCACTTCAGTTTGATTATACATTCTGAATAAACGCTTGAACCTATTCATCGGTACTGGCACTATTAAATCTATGCTTGCAATATCAGCACTGTAACGATCATATATCATACTTGCAAAAGTATTTGCAGCTTCTAGCTTATCGTTATATTTAAACGCGTGAATTATTTTTCTACTGTATGAATCAAACTTTACTAGCGAACGCGCTTTGTCATATGTAGGAGGCTTCTGTAAGCATTTAGAGCACGTAAAACCAGCTAAAGACGATATTTCAAACCTTGTACCGCAAATTTCGCAATAGGGTTTTGTAATGAAATCAAAGCAGTGCCAACATTTTGCACAAAACTTATTATTATCTATGACAAAACTTGAGCAAGACAAGCAGGTGGAGGGGAATATATAATCTCTAATATATCTCAACACAATCTATTTCTATATTCTACGCTCTCCCATTGCATATTTTATTAGGCGATTCTTTATAGGCAACAATTTCTCGATGAAGAAAAAGCCCGTTTTTCTTACAATATTCATAAGAAAGGAACGATTATTAAATATTCTATTCAAAGTATCTGTTATTAAGTACATATGTAGGTTATCAGATTTCCGCTGCTGTTGGTATTCGTTTAACATTTTGCTATTAATACCAATATTCTCCACTAAAGCGACTAAAGTATCAATATCTTTGATACCCATATTAAGACCTTGCCCAGCTAGAGGATGAATAATATGAGCGCTATCAGCAACTAACACAATTCTTTGATGAAAATAATTTTGTGTTAAGTAAGCTCTCAGCTGATGAGCTGTAACTTTAGTCTCGATTTTAATATTGCCAAGAAAAGTCCCAAAATTCTGCTGTACTAAATATTGAAACTCTAGAATAGGTAATTTTTGTAGTATATTGGCCTTTTCAGTTGTTAAGGTCCATACTACAGAGGACATATATGCATCTCTTAGAGGCAATATCGCAAATGGTCCTGTATCAGTAAAATGCTCTATCGCTGTCTCGTTATGGCTTAGCTCGTGAGTTACATTAAAAGTCAAGGCCTTCTGCTCATAAGATTTTTGAATGTATTCACCAAAATATGCTACTCTAACTCTCGAGTTATATCCTTCGCAAATTATTAGGAGCTGGCACTGAAGCTTTTTGTTATCTTCTAAATATACTATGAAATAGTCAGGAAAACTTTCAAACTTTCTATATGTACAATTATCCATTAAAGTAATTAAATTATTATCAATTACTTTAGATAATAGAATCTTCTTAAACTTCGAATTTTTCACTATATAACCCATCACATCATTATTCACCTGATGTGAAGAGAAGTGAATATCATTAGGACTTTTATCGTCTACTACATATATATCAGAAATTTTTCCTGCAATTTCCTGCAATGAAGGCCATATGTTGATTTTGCTCATAAATTCTTGCGAAGCTACAGTAAAAGCTGTTGTTCTATTATCGTCTAAAAACTTTACATCTCTTGTAGACTTTGATTCTATAATTTTAACTTTTAAACCTTGATGTGCAAATGCAAGCGCGGTTAGCATACCGCTAAGACCGCAGCCTAATATTATAATGTGATCACTCGCTAAGCTACTCGTCTTTGTCTCTTTGTTCATTAATTTTATTTATATTAAGATTAATTACGCTAAGTATTTTGTTATGTAGTGGAGGAGTCAGAGATGAGAACCAAGTTATAGGTTTGCCATCAGTACCAATTATAAATTTATAAAAGTTCCATCTAGGGCCAGCGAACCAGCCAAGTTGATCTCGAAGCCATGTAAAAAATGGGTGAGAATTATTGCCTACGACCTCAAGTTTTTCAGTAACTAAAAATGATGTACCAAATTTCGCCTGACACAAATTAGAAATGTCTCTATTGTTCCCTAGTTCTTGATTGCCAAAATTGTTACTTGGAACGGCTATTACTATTAAATCTCTATTTCTATATATTTCCCAGATTCGCTGCATATCAGTATATTGCTTAGTGAAACTACATAATGATGCAGTATTAACTATGAATATTAACTTGTCAGTAAAATCTTTGAGTTTGATTTTACTCATTCCATCTATCGAATTAAACTCGAAATCATAAGCAGTTTGCATATTTCCTCTAAATTACATGATATTGCTTATTGTCTTTGCTGTTGCAAATATCTTAAGTATGCTCCATTAGATATAAAACCTAACATCAAATAAATTAAGGCAATGTCAAAGTATGACTTATTACCTTGAAAACAACCCAGCGTAAATATGAATAGAGAAGCCAAGCTCGTCAAAGAATTTAATAGAATTATTTTAGAAAAAAAGTTCCTTTGTCTAACTAAGCCGTAAGTTATTAACGTTAGAAAAAAGGCTATCGCAATTAAATAAAACCTAAACATGATAATTCTTCCTATATTTATAACTTACATCTCTAACTAGATCAGCTGAGTTATTTTGTTATTCATCCTACCTGTTTCTAAGTCTCTCAAAGAACTCTTTTCTAAAGCATGAACTAGTAGCATCTCATCTCTTACTTCTAGCGCCACGGTACCAGGAGTAACAGTTATAGAGTTATTGTATATAACAAGTCTGGAATTATCTAGCTGCTTCGAAGAAATCCACTTGAAACCGGAGTCTATATCAATATTCTTATTCCACACTATCTTGATGACGCTTAAACTTGCAGTAATTATTTCCTTGAACAGCCAAAATATGTATAAAACTGCAGTAAATTTATATTTTCTATTTTTTTTGATTATTCCTAGACTAGCTGACATTACATAAACAATCGCAGGAAACAATAACAATGAAAGCTTATTATCATCTGATTTAATCCCATTCAGTCCTATCCATTCTAGGACTAATAAAACAAAAGTAGAAATTCTAATGTACATGTTCGCTATCGGAAACTTTAACATTTGAAGTAAAAGGTACTAAAATTATGCTACATAAGAAAATTATGCTTATAGTAATAAATACGTCATTAATTGCAATTACAAAAGCATCCCTATTAATATTATTGCTCAATATTTGATAAGCACCTTTTTGAGGATCAAGAACTTGACCATAAATACTCCGACTTAAATTTTCAATTTGTTGAGCACCGAAATAGGAAGTGATCGATAAATTCTCACCAATATATTGACTAAAAATTCTCGTTTTGTTTGCTACAGCAGTACTAATAGCTGCAAGACCTATCGCCCCCCCTAAATTACGAGTAAGATTAAATAATCCACTAGCACCGTGTATTCTATCTTTTGGCATTGTACTTAACGCAACGTTATTAGTCGGGATATAACAGAACATCAAAGACATTCCTCTAATTATTTGCGGTATGAAAAATTCTAATAATCTCGAATCAGGAGTCAAAAAACTGTTAGTATAACACCCCAAACTGAACATACTTAGTCCAATAATTAGCATTATTCTTAAATCTATACCCATGCCAAACAATCTTCCAGCGATAGGTGCAGAAATAAATTGTGCTACTCCTGTAACCATCATAGTCATACCAATTTGTACTGTGTTAAATCCTGCGATAGAAAAAAGGAACAAAGGCAGAAGATATACAGCACCGTATAATCCAACTCCTATTATAAAAGAATATATACAGCCAAAAGTGAAATTTTTATTGCTAAAAGCTCTTAGATCGAGAACTGGATTAATAAAAGTAAATTCCCAGATAATTAGTCCAGTAAAGCTCAAAGCTGTAATAGATACAAGAATAATAATCAATGTGTCGTCTAGCCAGCCGTTTTTGTTTCCTTCTTCTAAGACGTACTGCAACGATGCTAGCATAATGACCATTAAAGTAACTCCTATATGATCGAAATTCTTCAGTAGACTATAGTTTGGAGAATCAAAATTTCCATACATATAAACTACAGTACAAACGAAGATACCTGGAATGACATTTAACAGGAACATGAAATGCCAAGATCCCAAATCAGTAATGTAGCCCCCCAACACTGGACCTAGTGTAGGAGCTACCGTCACGACAAGACCAATGATAACCGTTACTGTAGGTCTTTTGCTTGGAGGAAATATTATAAATACCGTACTAAATACGGTTGGAATCATCGCACCTCCAAAAAATCCTTGGAGTGCTCTAAATGCTATCATTGATTCAATATTCCAGGCTAGCGAACATAATATACTCATTACAGTAAATCCTAGTGCTGCAATGAAATAGGTGATTCTTGTTGACAAAACCCTAGAAATATATCCAGATAGAGGAATTATTATTACTTCTGCAATCAAATAAGAAGTTTGAACCCATGATAATTCATCACTCGAAGCTGATAGTCCTGCAGCTATTACTGATAAAGAACTAGCAACAATTTGAATATCTAAGACAGCCATGAACATCCCTACTATCATGCCTAAAAAGGCTAGAAGCTGAGTTTTTGAAAGTTCTCTTTCGGATCCGGTTTCTGTCATTATTGCAACAATTATTATTTGGGGCTTATCCTACTTTCTAGATTATTCTAGTGTAGTCAAATCAACTTGACATACCTCATCAGCGTAACCTATCAGTTAATCCGTATGTCTACTTGCACCGACATTCCTGGTACTATATTAGCGTTAAAACCTTCGGGAAGCTGAAAATCTATTAAAACAGGTACTCTTTGTACTATCTTTGTAAAATTTCCAGTTGCATTGTCTGGAGGCAGGAGACTAAACTCAGATCCAGTAGCTGGAGATAAATTACGGATAGTTCCAATGACTTTACGTTTTGAATATGTATCAAATCGCAACTCCGCCTTCATACCTACCTTGAGCTTTGCAACTTGAGTTTCTTTAAAATTAGCTTTTACATATGATTCATTTGGTATAACCAATAATAATACCATGCCGGGAGTTATGTAATTACCTACTTTTAGATTGCTACTAGCAATTGTTCCATCAATAGGAGATCTGATTTTGGTGTTAGCTAAATTTCTGGTAGCCGTATTTCTATTTTGTTTTACTGATTCGAGGCTAGCTTCTTTAGCAAGTTTCTGAGCACGATTAGAAAGTAACGTTTGTTCACTTATTTGCAAATTCAGAACGGCTTGATTATATTCAGACTTTGCGGTTTCCAAAGCAATACGTGCATCATCAAAAACTTTTATACTCGAAAATTTATCTCTAGTTAAATCATCAGTTCTTTTAAAATTAGTCTCACTGATTTCTAAATTAATTTTCGCGAGCTTTAAAAGCTCTTTATTTTTATCTAAATTGATTTGCTCAATTAAAATTTCTTTCTCAGCCAATTCAACGCCAAGGGTTGCACTATCTACGTCAGCTTGAATTTTAGCTAAGTTAAATTTGAATTGTTCGTTGTCAATTTCAGCTATTATATCGCCAACTTTTACTTTGTTATTATCAGTGATGAATACGCTTTTAATCGTGCCGCTTATCTCTGAGCCGATGAGAGATATTTCTGCGTCTACGTACGCGTTATCTGTGGATTCAGTATTACTCCATACATAAATTTTGTTAGTCATATACAGCAACAAAAACAAAACAATAATTAAAATATATTTGAAACTAGTATGCTTTTTTAAGTTTCTTACAAATGGTAACATTATGTGATCCTATTTCTGCTTTATTTTCTTATCTATTAAGATACAACAAGGTATCGACAAAATATAAAGCAATCCAAGTACGGGCAAAGTAATCCAAGGATATACTAGAGTATTGATTATTAATATAGCAGAAAATATGAAGAATAATAAAATATATCTAGGTTTTATCTTAATATTTTTGAATAAAAATGTTGGCAGGCGACTAGGCAATAACATAGCTATCAATATTACATATATATCTATTAATAGCGTATCTGAGCGTATATTAAAACCTAAAGATGTCGTAATTTCAAAATCAAGCATGATAGGCATTAGCGATAATATTGCACCTGAAGGTGCTGGAACTCCTAGGGAAAAATATTTGGAATGTATATTGCTATCGCATTCGTAGAATATACTTGTATTAAATCTTGCAAGTCTAATGGCCATACATACTACAAATAGTAATATAACTGCCCATGAAATTAATTTGAATTCATATTGCTGGAAGGACCATAAATATATAATTATTGCGGGTGAGAGACCAAAATTAGCGAAGTCACATAATGAATCTAGTTCAGCACCGAAATTGCTAGTAGCATTAAATAGTCGTGCCACTCTGCCATCTATACCGTCAAATATTCCAGCAACTACTATACAGCACACAGCATGCTCCCATTTACTATCTAAAGCAAATCTTATAGAGCTTACTCCAATTACAAGACCCATTAATGTAATTAGATTAGGAATTAATTTGGTAAAAGCTATTGGCTCTTTTGTTTTGAATTTTTTAGTTTTCAAAGATCTATCCTGAATTAAAATTGCTTGATTCTTTTTAAATACATAGATAATAACCATTATTTTAGGAATTTTCTTAGATTAAGAATTTATAAAACTATTGTCTTAGCTTCTAATATTTTCAATAAGCCTAATTATGAATTATTAATAGTTAAAAGCTTGTCTAACACAAAGCATTTAACTTGCTGATATATTAAATAGTAGACCCTAATGAACCATTTATATAATTACCTCTTTTCAAATTTTGGTTCTGAGAACTTTTTGAGTTCAAAATTTGCGATAATAGTTTCTCCACCAATTGCAGTTTGTCCTACGGAGACTAAAATAGCTGTCTTCAAGGGAAGATAGACATCGGCTCTACTGCCGAATCTTATAATACCATAACGCTCTCCAGATCTTACTTCGCTTCCTTCTTCAAGATCACATACGATTCTACGAGCAATTAAGCCGGCAATTTGGACAAAAACGATTTTATGACCTGTTTTAGTTTCAAGTAGTACCGATTGACGCTCATTATATATACTTGCTTTATCTAGCGAAGCATTAAAAAATTTGCCAGGATTATAGTGAAGTGCTAAAACTTTGCCTGCAGCAGGAATACGATTAACATGCACATTAAATACATTTAAAAAGACACTAACTTTTATCATTAGTTCATCCCCGAGATCAAGCTCTCCTGGGGGTACTGATTCAGATATGCTTTGAATTATACCATCAGCTGGACTAATTACTAAATTATCGTCAATTGGAGTCATCCGGTCGGGATTGCGAAAAAAATATGCACATCCAACTGTAGTTATAAAGGCTATCCAACCTAAGACAGAGCTAAAAGAAGCAAGCAGAAAAGTTACGGCAGCAAAGCTAATTATAAAAATGTAACCTTCTTTATGAACTATTTTTGAAAAGTCACTATATTGTTTCATTATTAAAGCCTCATAATAAAATTATTGGCTGGATGATAAAATTTAAATATATAATGGTCAAGAAATATCCATTTAGCTAGTTAATCTTTTTCTATATTTGGTTTATAAGTTAGATGATTGCTAGCTAGCTTGCTTAATATACTTTGTAACTACCCAAATAATATTCCTAAATAG